>VXZL01000674.1 GCA_009845505.1 Candidatus Poribacteria bacterium
TTTTAGATTGCTCTCGGACCATGCCATTAAAACGCGATCTGTCAGAATTGAAAGGTACGAACGCTTTATTGCGGTTTTCACACGCAATTAGATGAAAAAATCAACACTTCTTCTCCTATTTTTAACCCAATTTCTTGTGATGCTAGGGTTTGGCATCATCATTCCAAATCTCGCTTATTACGCCCAAGATATCGGTGCAACTCCCACCCAAATCGCCATATTAATGTCCATCTATTCGGGGATGCAATTGCTATTCGCGCCAATCTGGGGCAGGTTATCAGACCGATACGGCAGAAAACCGGCAATCTTACTCGGACTGCTTGGGAATGCCTTCGCCTTAATCGGGTTTGGATTGGCAAAGGATTACGTATGGCTTATGATTGCGCGGAGTGCTGCAGGCATCGCTTCAGCGGCAGTGCTGCCGAGCGTCATGGCTTACGTCGCTGACGTAACGACATCCGAGGAGCGCGGGAAAGGCATGGGACTCATGGGTGCCGCGATGGGACTCGGTTTCATTCTCGGACCAGCGATCGGCGGTATCATGGGCAGTCATGATATCCCCTTTTTTGTCGCCGGTGGTCTCTCCTTGGTGAACTTCCTCTTCGTCCTCGCGCTACTACCCGAATCACTACAGAAAATCGACACTCCTGAAGGGCATGAAGAACACCACGAATGGGTTTCGCCACGCGAAATATTCCGTTGGACAACACTCAAATCGCCGTTCAACTCCCTTTTTCTTGTTGCATTTTTCTCAACTTTCAGTTTCGCCGGATTGGAGGCAACCTTTCCGCTTTTTATTGAAAAAGGTTGGGACTACAGACAAAGGGAAATGGGTTGGATGTTCATGATTATGGGCGCAGTTGTTGTGCCAATGCAGGGTATCTTACTCGGCAGACTTATCAACAAATTTGGGGAACGGCGGATCATCCTCGTCGGGCTATGCCTCAACGCACTCGGTCTGGCACTTTTGCCGAATGCGTTCTCCTTCGCAACGCTCACGGTTTATATTACCATCACCGGTATCGGGAATCAACTCATCCGTCCAACCAATTCGTCGTGGATTTCCAAGGAAACCCAAATCGGTCAAGGAACGGCTATCGGCATCATGGATGCCTTTTTAAGCTTCGGACGTATTTTGGGTCCCCTCCTCGCTGGCTGGCTTTACGAAAAAGGAACCGACCCTTACGTGGCTCTGGCAGGCGTTTTGGTAATAGCGACCCTCTGCCTGTATATCCCGCTACGCCGCATTGGAGGCGAAGTGGTGCGGGTCTCGTGACTATCAAAACCCAGCTAAGCAAATATCTTCACTTTACTATGCCATTTCCCAACGGCGGCAGTCGGTGTTCGACGCGTCGTGTGTTGTATTTACGGCGATACTCCTGATGTGCTTCATCGTCTGGATAGTGTTCAGTTTCAGGATACGGATAGGCAGACATCCCATGAAAGGGTAGCGGTTTAACCGTCTGCGATGTGAGGGTATTAATGTCGCCATCTTTATCCCATCCATCGCTGTAAAGGATAAAATCGCGCACCCAACCCGTTTTTAAGGCAGGAAGGCGCGCAGCATCAAATTCTACCGTGATTTCGTCTCCAGCATTCAGGATAACGTACATATCATCGACTTCCTGCAACAACGCATTAACATCACCGTAGCGGGTGTAGTATCCAGCGAGATCACGCCACTGCGGTTCCTTCGTTACCTTTTGATAGTCAAACAGGTGTGGCGCGTGTGGATTCGGACGATACATCTCGGAGAAACCCCGGTAGTGTAAATCGGCACTATCTGGATTCAAAATCGTCATCTCCATCGGCACGGATTGCGCTCCAACAGTAAAAAACGCCATGTCCCAATAAATCTGCATATCCGTTTCAATCCGAACCCGTCTATCATTCGATAGGAATTTGCCGGTCAAATCAACAGTAATCGTTTTGTTTTTGCCTGCGGGTATCCCAATCATCTCAATAACGGTTTTCCATTCACCCGTTACGTCCTTCACAGAGACCGAAGGGAAACTCGGGTTGATCGTCGGATTTTGGGATAGGGCAATATTGATACTCGTGTCAGTCGGAAAAATCCAGCCCGTTAGGAATAGCGTCACGGGGGCATCATTAGGGACATCTCCAAGGTCAAGAACAATAGCATGCGGTTCCACAACGCCTTGATAGATACCCGGTGGGTGTTCTATGGCGTAGTGGTAATCAAACGTCTTTAAAGCATCAGAGACATCTTCACCGCGATGATTGACTCCTGACTTCGGCTGCCTTTTCTCACCAACACCGTAGACTTTGAACTCTGCAAACGGCGGCGGGATATACTGCTCGTCCACGAAGATGTCGGTCCCTGCAGGATGATCAACCGCTATGAGTTTCACCTCATCAAAATAGGCGGTTTCCCACAACTCCTCTGTAATCTGAATAGAATATTTGCCAGACTTGGGTCGCATCTGCTGCCCTGATATTTTCACGAAGTCCCTCGTTTCGTCAGGTGCGACGAACCCCATTGAAGTTATAAGTCCCAACGGGGCACGCCAGAGCAGATCGGTCACAAATTCATACTGTTCGCCGTTGTAGACATATAGGAACGGACAGGAACCTTTCAGCACCTGTTTCTCCAGAACCCGCTGTCTCGCCCGCGGTTCAACGACATTCTGTGGAACGCCATTCGTCCAGACGACTCGGACGACATCTGCAGCATCATACGCTCCCAACCCGAAATGCGACACTTGTTCGGATACATACCGCAATTGATACAGATCGCCGACTTTCACCTCTAATTTCGATCCGATAGCGTCTCTATTGACTTTGTTATTTCCAGTAGTAATGCCCTCCAACCGAACCTGTATCCAGTTGTTCTGATTTCCACCGTTGTTTTGCAGTGCGCGCAACTGTCCGTCGGCATTGATAAAAAAGAGATCGAGATCGCCATCGTTGTCGTAATCCCCAACTGCACCGGCGACTGCGTTCTCAAGACGTAGCTCACCTGTGAGCGTTGTCGAGTCAAGAATTGGATAAGGTTCTGCAAAATCACCAGTACCGTCATTCCGAAACAGGAACATACCTTTTTCGCCCCCGACCCAGACATCAAGAAACCCGTCGTTATCGTAATCTATATTTCTCAAAAAAGTAGGGGGTAGACCTCCCACACCTGCCTCTGGACCCAACACATCAACGAAACTTCCGTCCCCCATATTCCTATAGTAATGGAGGCGATCTGTTGTCGCCAAGAAGAGGTCGAAATCACCGTCGTTGTCGTAGTCACCAGCAACCGCTGCGGTATAATGGACATCCTGTGGAATCCCTATTTCAGTCGTAACGGCGTGGAGTTTTCCTTGTCGGAGGTTGTCGTAGAGGGTGCATCCTGTCTCACTATGCGTGACAAAAATGTCTATATCCCCGTCATCATCAAAATCAGCCGAGAATGCTTCAGCCGGAACACCTTGTCCTACAGATACGTTTTCTGTATCAGTTATTACAAAGGTCTGTTCCCCAACATTGGTGAAAGTTCCTTCGCCGTTGTTCCGATACATCGTGGTGGGAGATTGACCTGAAAAGATGTCTAGATCGCCGTCGTGGTCAAAATCGACTGGGTGGAGTAGTCCGGTTTCTGGTCTGGCTTGCTCATAGTCAACGATGGAAGATACTTCCAGATTCTGTCCTGGCTCCATCGTCCAGGAATACGGTAAATACAATATTCCATTGACAACTTCCATGAGGAATTCCTGCATACCATCTTTATTCAAATCAGCAGCAGTAATGTAGGTATCTTGTTCCCCTATAAATGCTTCAATAGCTTCAAAGTGTCCCCCAGTATTCCGATACACCATCAAACCGTTAGCACTTGTATACAGATCCATGTCTCCGTCGTTATCGTAGTCCACAAGCGATACAGCCATAGGCATTTTTAGGGGTGAAGGCGGTTTCACAGCAAGTCCGATTTGTTCCGTAACATCCACAAACTCCACATCAATCGGTGGAGTCCTTTCGGCAGCGATGCGTGTCTTAAATTCTTGACTGAACGTCTCTATGGGATGCCCAAGGATGTTGGTCACCAACTCACCGATGCCCTGTTGATAGCGCGGACTTGCCCGGTGTAAGTTCTCGAAAATACGGATATTTCGCGTAGCAAGTGCCAAGTCCACCTGCTGTATTGCCTCTATCCCTTGTGTGAGGTATGCAAGTTTTTCTGCATCCGTGTCCCCCAAAAGCCGCATTAATTCTTGACTGAGACGCGCTGCATCTTCTAACTGTTCCTGCGCCAACAACCCCTGCGTTAACTTCAATAGCACGACAATATTCACCGGCGACCGAGTGTGAAGTTCTTGAAGATGCCCAACCGCCTCTTGCTGTGCTACCGGATCGTTCCGTTGTCCGAGGTAGTGCCGGACCAACTTGTAGCGGAACTCCAATTCGTCGGGATTTAACCGGACAGCATCCTTCATCGCCTCTACGGCTAATTCGGTCTGCCCTTGTAATTGGTAGACCTCGGATAAGATGAAGTGTAACTGGCTTTCTGTTGGTGCAACGGCAATTCCACGCTTGACCCACTCTTCAGCGGTATCGGCTTGCTGCAATCGCAGATGTGCGACGGCGAGGTTACCGTATCCGATCGCCTCATCGGGGAGTAGTTCCACGAGTTCTGTGAACGCTTCAACTGCTTTCGAGGGTTGCGATTCTTCAAGATACGCCAACCCTAAATTCTGATATCGGATCGCTTCTTCAATAATTTGCGAAGTATTCATCTCCTGTGCCGTCACCGTGCAGACAGCAAAAAAGTATATCAGCAGCAATATGCAGTGCAAGTATTTTCTTGACATTACGCGTTTTCCTCCTTCTGGATAGCGTCCGCTGCTTCCCGAATCGCCTGTCGTATGCTGTTCCGGCGGGTCGTCAGGGAATCCTCAAGCTGCTTAAGGTGTAGGAGCCACGACTGCTGAGAATCGCTTTCCTCCGAGCCGAACCCCTCGGTTATTGAGAGTCGAATGTATTTTAACCGTTCTGCCTGTAGTGCCTTCATCTGAGCGTCGTAGTCCTCAATCCCAGATTCCAGCAGTGACATC
>VXZL01000487.1 GCA_009845505.1 Candidatus Poribacteria bacterium
GAGTTAACCTCCTTGAATAATTATATGTCCTTACTATTTTAACAAATACAGGTTTTCTTGGCAATACATTTTTTACAAATCCGAAAATTGTTGACCGAATACACAAAAATTCAGCGACGACGATAGCCTGCCCGTTCGGACAGTGCGTAGAGTTGCGCATTCTTCATAAAGCGAATGTCTTGTCCTCGGAACTGTGCACCGTACCGTTTTTCCAAGAACCGGATCCGCGCCTGTCGGTCTGAAAGCGGCATCGGTTTTGAAGTCTGCATTTTCAGGAGTTCGGCACGCGACAATTTCTTGGGATCTGGAGCGGTGGCTTGCGGTTTTGCATAATAACACTTTGGACATAACCGATAACGCGGATAGCGGCGCCGACCGCAGCGGCAACGTGCTGTCCCATCGGGCCCACCGAGAATCTCTTTCTCAATCTTTTGTGTTGCCATGAAGTCACCTCCGATGGACATCAAGGAAGGTAAAAACTTTCTGAATCCGTTGCAACTGCCTGTGAAACGCAGCAGCCCGCTCAAATCGCAGTACTTCCGATGCCCTATCCCGCTTTGCAATCAGACTTTCTTGCACTTTTTCATACTCGCCGTCAAGCAGATTGACAACATCCGTTATGGTTTCCTTATAGCTTTTGCTCGTAATGCGTGCTGCGCACGGTGCGTTACAACGCTTCAAATCGTATTCAAAGCAGGCACGGAACCCTGGCATCGGGGTAATTTCGCCTTCACATGTGCGGACGGGAAAAATCCGCTGTAGGACATCAATGGCTTCATCCGTCCATCGCCGACTTGATAAGGGACCGAAATACCTTGCGCCATCGGGTTGCGTTTCAGACACGCGTTCAAGGCGCGGAAACGCCTCTCCAACATCTATCCGAATATACCAAGATTGCCGCCCATATTTCATAGCCGTATTATAACTCGGCTGATGTTCTTGGATTAATCGCGACTCTAAGAAAAGTGCTTCTTGCTCTGAACGACATACCTGATAACGCACATCCGTCGTCCATCGGATAAGTCGTTTGATTTTGCTTGGACGTTTTTTGACCTTATGGAGATAAGAACGTACCCGTTTCCGTAGACATTTTGCCTTACCGATATAGAGGATCGTCCCTGCAGCTCCACGAAAAAAGTAAACACCTGGATCCGATGGAACATCGGCTATCATTTTTTGTGTCAGCATTTTTCAATTGATACAGCAATATAAGCAAGTTTCAATACTAACAGGACTTACGCAAAATTAAGTTGAGACATGTATCTTCAGACGATAAAGATACGGCCCCCATAGGATCGGTGCGGTTAGAAACCGCACCTACCGGTGGCGTGCGTAAGTCCTAACTAATGTAAAATCCGCAATTTCATGAGTCAAAGGTGAGAAGACGGTTGCTCCAGATAGGCGCGGTAGAGGTGTTGTTTAAGATAGTCGTTAATCTCTGGTTTCGATAATTTCGTATAAAGTGCCAACTTGCTATTGACGAAATCTAATAAAATGTCATCAATCACCCGCTCGAACTTATACCGTTTGTTCGTTTCCGTATTATCCCCTTCAATCACCTGCCGAAGCTCCTCGTTCTCAAGCACTTTTTGGTGAATCGTGGCAATGTCAACTTTATCTTCCATCGTGAAATCTGTCTGATAGGCATCATTCAATGCCTGAATGATATTGGAGAGGAAATCCTGCTCAGGGTCCCTCATGGTCCCGACATCGCTGCCAATTCCTTGGAGTTCGCTATCTTCTTTTTCGAGGGAGAGTTGTAGACTGTCGTATGTTCTCTCCACACGAAACGAATCCAAATCCACAGATGATAGAACGTCGTTCAGGTCGGGGTGATCGCGTTTCGGGAGTTTCTTATTGAGGCTGCGACCAAAGATATATAACTTTTCCAATGCCACATCCGTGAAGGTAATCAACTGTGAGATGTATGCGTAGAGGCGAATATAACTTTGTAAGGCGGAACGAAATTCTTCCCGTTCATTCATTTCAAGTGCTGTCCATTTCTCAACAACGCCATCAAGAACGCCTTGTAGAAGTTCATCGGGTTGATTAGCATCGTAAAAGATACGGCAGAATTCCTCAATGGTCCCATCATCATAGAGATCAAAATCTTCCAACTGACGCTGTAGATCGTACAACCGATTCGGGTCGGTCGCCTCCGCAAGCACTGTGGTCTGATAGTATTGCTGAAACGCCTCTTGTATCTGATCGGGTTCGTTCACGAAGTCGAGTACCAGTGTATCCGTCTTGCCGGTGGCGACGCGGTTCAGGCGACTCAAGGTCTGGACACATTGCAGTCCGTCTAACCGCTTATCGACGTACATCGTCTGTAGAAGCGGCTCATCAAAACCTGTTTGGAACTTATTCGCGACAATCAGAATGCGATACTCAGGACTCTTGAAACTGTCGGCAATGGAAGTGCTTGGTGGCAATACATTCATCCCGTTTTCCGTGTAATCCACCGCGTTGTCGGTGTCGTGTACCGTGCCGCTGAACGCCACGAGACAGCCGTAGCGAAGCCCCATCTCCCGCATCTGTTTATCGAATGCCTGCTTGTATCTGACGCAGTGCAGTCGGGACGATGTAACCAACATCGCCCGTCCCTTGCCTGCTATCGTCTTTACAGTGTGTTCGGTAAAGTGTTCCAACATAATCCGGGTTTTGGTTTCAATGCTATGGGATTGCAGGTCAACGTAATTGGTCAGTGCTCGGAGTGTCCGCGCCTTTTCGTACTGTTTATCCTCCGGAACGCTTTTGACCAGTTCAAAATACCGCTTAAAGGTGGTGTAGTTCTGCAGCACGTCCAGTGTGAACCCTTCGCTGATACTCTGGCGCATCGAATAGACGTGGAAGGGAACAAATTTTCCTTCCGCGTCCTTGCGTCCGAACAGTTCTAAGGTTTTGTTCTTAGGTGTGCCGCTGAAACCGAAATAGGAGATATGCGCCTGCATCCTGCGCTGCTCCATCTGTTCAAGGATTTTAGCGTCTATATCCGATACTGCGTCGGCGTTATCTTCCGTTACGTCTAACGCAATCCCTTGCGAGAGTGAAATCCTGAGGTTTCTTGCAGATTCACCGCTCTGCGAGGAGTGTGCTTCGTCGATAATCACGGCGAAGGTCTTACTTTTGAGTTTGCCAATCTCCTCGGCAATCACACTGAACTTCTGAATCGTCGAGATGATGATGTCTTTACCGGATTCGAGGAAACCTCTCAGCTGCGCTGAGTTCTTATCGGCGGCATGCACCACGCCGTCAACCTGTTCCACCTGTTTGATTGTGTCCTGCAGCTGCTTGTCAAGCACCAGTCGATCCGTCACGACAATCACGGAATCGAAGATCCGGTCTGTATCGGTCTCCGAGCCGTACAGGTGCGTCAGTAGATGCGCCAACCACGCGATGGAGTTCGACTTCCCGCTCCCTGTGGTGTGTTGGATAAGGTAGTTATGTCCAACTCCCTCTTTCACAACAGCCCGTTTCAATTCACGAATTACGTCGAGTTGATGGTACCGCGGGAAAACAAGCACGCGGGACTTCTCATCTCTCACCATCTTAGTTTTGTCATCGTAAATCTTTTCTGTGGTCTCCTGTTCATGGATAAAGTTGTTGATGAGTTCCATTAAGTTATCGCGTTGCAGGATGTCCTCCCAGAGGTAGGAGGTCTTGTGACCGTTGGGGTTCACAGGGTTCTCAATGCCTCTGTTAAATGGAAAGAACCGGGTCTCGCCATCCTGTAATCGGGTTGTCATGGAAACCTTCTCGTTGCCGACAGCAAAGTGGACCAGACACTGTTTGAATTTAAACAAAGGTTCCCTTGAATTCCGATCTGTCCGGTACTGTTTCTCCGCATTTCTCACCACCTGACCGGTGAGACTGTTCTTCAGCTCCATTGTCACAACTGGCAACCCGTTGAGGAACAAGACCATATCCAGAGACTTCTCGTTCTGCTGTGCGTAATGCAGTTGTCGAATGAGGGAGAATCGGTTCTGGGCGTAGAGGCGTTGGTGGTCGGGGTTCATGCCACTTGCGGGTTGGAAGTAGGTTAGGTTAAAATGGCACCCTCTATCCCGAATACCTTTCCGCAGCACGTCCAGTACGCCGTGACGTTCAATCTCTCTGCTCAAACGGTCAAGGAGTTTCTGGGGTGTATCCACACCGTATTGGCGTTCCAGTTTCTGATATTCTTCGGGTTGCGTGTTTTGAATAAAGTGCAGTGTTTCATTGGGGACGAGGCAGCGGGATTTATCGTAGTCCGTAGGTTGTAACGAGTGGTAGTCCGACTGATTTAGGTGTGCTTCGATGTGATCTTCAAAATCTGTTTCTGTATACGTCGGCACGGTCTACACCTCGTTAAATAGATAGGACGGACGCATAACGCTCTTTTGTAGCATGACCTGTTAGGTTGTGCCATTCAGGGAAACTCAGAAGAACTACGTATCTATTTCATCTAAACTTTGTGCGGTCATCGCTTGCTCTAAGAGGGTATCAAGGCGCGATAAGTCGTGAATGTTGCTGATCTCGCGGGCGAGCGTTTGTGGCACGTTTGGAAATCGGAATTCCAAGAGTTTGAGTACCGCGTCCTGTTTACCTTCTGCTTTACCTTCCGCTTTACCTTCCGCTTTGCCTTCCGCTTTGCCTTGTTCTATGAGAAACTCAGCCGTTGTCTGTGCCATCGTCTCTAACTCCTTAGGGTCTTGAAAAGTATAGCATAGAAATATCGAAAAAATCAACGTGATATGTAGCGCACGCCAGAGGCATTCAATGGTCAAGTAATTTACATCCGGAAGCCCGAACTTGTTCGGGACAGCGTGCACGCCCCCGAATAAATTCGGGCATCCAGCAAGAGGTCTCCTTTACGGATACGGACTTATTTCGTAAAATTGAATAGCTCTGGTATCGCACGCCAAGGTTATTCAATTGTCCAATTGTCTGAATGCCCGTCGCATGAATCAGGATTTACAGGATTCAAAGATTGACGGGATCATACGGAGGCGAATATAGGTTAACGGAACGGTATATTTTAATCAATTAACGTAACGGCATATCTTAATCAAT
>VXZL01000607.1 GCA_009845505.1 Candidatus Poribacteria bacterium
GTATTGGTATTCGCTTATATCTACATCGCTTGGGTTGCTTGACGGACGGCTATTTTACAACATTTGAGGGAAGATGATTAAAGCAGTATTCTTTGACCTTGATAACACGCTCTGCGACTCTGATACAGCATGGGACATTGCGACAGGAGAGACATTCCAATTGCTACGTAAGTACGAACCGGATGTCTCGGAAGATACTATTACACAAGCGTGGCGGACAGTTCATCAGGAACTTTTTGGACAACTCAATGCCGGAAAAGGCTCTATGGCTGAGCTGAGAGACAAACGTTTTCACTGTTTATTCCGGGAACTCGGTCTGCCTATAGGTAAAATTGTAGAAGAACTCAACAACTTTTTGAGTTCGCGTTACCTCACAAGTTTGCGTCTTTACGAAGATGTCACGGTACTTGAGGCGTTACACACATACCATGTCGGTATTGTTACAAATGGTGCACACGATAACCATACGGACAGCCAATTTTCTAAAGTCCAACATCTCGGACTCAGTAAACGTATCCAATCGCTGACAATTTCCGATGAAGTCGGTGTCAGGAAACCAAACATCAAAGTCTTCACAGTCGCTTGTGAGCGTGCCGGTGTTCTACCCAAAGAAGTTGTGTTTGTCGGTGACTCCATTGAGAATGACATTGTTGGGGCGAACCGTGTGGGTATGACAAGCGTCCTTATTGACCGAAAATCTGATGGGCGGATACCGGAAACAGGGGATGAACGACCGGATTATGTAGTTTCAAATCTACACGATGTGTTGTCCTGCTTGGGACACAAAGCGGATTAGCATTGCTATAACACAGGCACAAGAGGAATCCACAATGGATAAAACCTACAACGTTGCGATAATTGGGTGCGGTGGGATTTCGCACATGCACGCCGGATGGTATGTGAATGAACCGCGGGCTTCTCTGACTGCGATTGCCGATATTAATGCAGCGGGATTGAAGGCGTACGGTGAACAGTACGGTGTCGAAAAACAGTATACCGATTATATTGAAATGCTTGAGACGGAAGAGATTGATCTGGTCTCTGTTTGTACGCGTCCGAAACTGCATGCGCCGGTCGTAATTGAAACCGCAAAACGGGGTGTGAAGGGGATTCTATCCGAAAAACCGATGGCAGAAAACCTCGGGCAAGCACGCGAGATGCTCGAAACCTGTTCACAACACGACGTTAAATTGGCGATTGACCATCAAGTCCGGTTTAGTGCACCCTATCAACTCGCAAGACAGATGATTGCTGACGGTGCTATTGGGGACCTTTTCCGTATTCACGGTGTCTGTAGCGGTGGCGATCTGAAAGACAACGCTACGCACACTGTTGATCTAATGCGATATGTCTACAGCGATCGTTCGGTTACTTGGGTGATTGGTCAGATTGAACGTATCAACACACCGATGAAATATGATCTGCACTCTGAAGACTTCTCATTGGGTTACTTCAAGTTCGAGGATAATGTCCGCGCTATCATTGAAGGTGGGAGCGACACCGCTCCGGGGTATCACCACATCTACTGCTATGGCACGGAAGGTGAACTCGAACTCGCTGCTCCGGGCGGTCCCTCTCTCCGCGTCCGAAACACAGCATCGGGATGTGCTTGGATCGCGCCTGAACTTCCCTCAGAAAGCAACCCTGTACGAGACATGATAGCCGCTATTGAAGAGGACCGGGAGCATCGTTCAAGTGGTTATCAAGGATACGCAACTCACGAACTGCTTATGGCGATTTACGAGTCGTCTCGGAAACGGCGGCGGATTCATCTGCCCCTTGAAGAGATGGAATCACCCCTAACGTTGATGATTGAGGACGGATGGATATAGGACTATGAACACAGCCATCGAAAAAACAGAAGCACTTATTCATTCCACACGCGTACTCGAGTCAATGTATGAGGGCGATCCTTATCGACCGTGCTATCACTTCACCCCGCCGTTCGGCTGGATGAACGACATTAACGGTTCCATCTTTTGGAAAGGTCGATATCATATCTTCTATCAGCACAACCCGGAAGGTGGCTATTGGAAATGGATGCAGTGGGGACACGCATCGAGTGTTGATTTGGTGCATTGGGTGCATCATCCGATTGCTTTAACGCCCGATCTCGATGGACCAGACCGCGATGGTTGTTTCAGCGGCGGTGCTCTCGTAAATCGGGAGGGTACCCCGACGTTCATCTATCATGGGGTTCCTGACGGAACGTGCATCGCAGCGAGTGATGATGACTTGCTTATTACGTGGGACAAACATCCAGCCAATCCGGTGATTCCAGTGCCAAAACCTGGGGAGAAAGGACACGGCGAGTATATTGTATTTGACCCGTGTGCTTGGCTGGAGGGCGATACCTACTACGCACTCATCGGGAACAGAATACCGGAACAAGTCGGGGACGGCACGGCTCTGTTTAAGTCGTCCAATCTTGTAGAGTGGGAATTCGTGCGCTCTTTTTATCAATCGCGGCGTGAGTGGACAGACGCGGAAGAAGATTGTGCAGTACCCGATTTTTATCCGTTAGGCGAC
This sequence comes from Candidatus Poribacteria bacterium, assembly GCA_009845505.1. GTDB lineage: Bacteria > Poribacteria > WGA-4E > WGA-4E > WGA-3G > WGA-3G. Next base: position 2,530 of record VXZL01000607.1, read on the forward strand.
AAGCACATGCTGCTGTTTTGTAGCCATTGGCAAGGCACGCAGTATTACCTCGGTAGATTTGAAAATGAAGCGTATCATGTTGAGAATTACGGACGCATGAGTTGGGCGGGTGGCATGCTCGGTGGACCGCGTTCCTTGTTAGACGCGCACGGACGACGTATCTTTTTCGATTGGATTCGGGAAATTCGCGACATTGAAGAGGAACGCGCTTCGGGTTGGTCAGGAGTTATGACCTTGCCACGCGTCCTCTCCCTCGCAACCGATGGTAGTCTGCAGATTGAACCGGTGCCAGAGTTAGACTGCCTACGGATGAACCCGAAAGAACTCAAAAACATCACACTGAACACTGATGAGGCGTTGAACTTAGAAGAAATTCAAGGGAATTGCCTTGAGTTGGCTGTTGAGATTGATCCCAAGGATGCAACCGAAGTCGGCGTTCAGGTGCTCTGCTCACCTAATCAGGCTGAGCGAACCGGGATTCTGTATGTTCCAGGGGAAGGGACTTTAAAAATAGACATCAGTCGTTCTACTTTAAACGACGCTATCCGCTATCCACACTACCGAGATGCCGGTGGTACCGCGAGATTGCCGGAGTCGGAGCAGTTTGTCGATGCCCAGCACGCGCCATTCGCATTGAAAGACAATGAAACGCTTCAACTCCGCATCTATGTCGATAAGTCTGTGGTTGAAGTATTTGCTAACGGTAGGCAGTGTATTACGCAACGCGTCTACCCGACGCGCGCTGATAGTATTGGTGTAAGGTTGTTGAGTCGTGGCGGACAGGCACACTTCCAATCCGTGCAAGCGTGGAACATGGCACCAGCGTTTTGAGAGACTACTTTATGATTGATCCGAAATTAGAGGGAAAAGTGGCACTGATTACGGGTGCCAACCATGGTATCGGTGCCGCAACAGCATTGGCACTCGGCAAACAAGGTGTGAAAGTATTTGCTTCATTTTTTTGTCCACCCTGTCAATACAGCAAAGAAAAACGGAAACGTGCCGAAAAATCAGGAATAGGCGGAGATACGCTTTACCGAGCCATGCAACAGAAGCCCATTTCTGAACTTGTCAATCGGTTTAGAGATGCCGAGATGACAATATCTGCTTTAGAGGCGGACCTTGCTGAGGAAACAAATATCTCAAAACTCTTTGATGCATGTGAGAAAGAATTCGGTCCCATCGACATCTTGATTAATAATCATACCCACTGCGTGTTAGAGACATTTGACCCGGAACAAACTTCAAGAGAGGGGAGTGGTATTTTCTTATCAACTGCTGCAAATATTGATGCCCACTTTGTTATCAATTCTCGGGCTTATGCCTTGATGATGCAAGCGTATCTGAACCAATACCTGAGAAATGGATTGAACTGGGGCCGGATTGTTAATACGAGTACGGATGCCGCACATTGCCACCCGTTGAATGTTAGTTATGCAGCAAGCAAACACGCCATCGAATCCTATAGCCGCTCCGCCGCGTGTGAGTTGGGGAAATACGGGATCACGGTGAATGTCGTTGCTCCCGGACCTGTGCAGACAGGTTACATTGAACCAGAGAACGAAAAAGCAATTGCGAAATCTACACCCTTAGGAAGGGTTGGCAAACCCGAAGATGTGGCTGATGTCACAGTTTTTCTCTGTTCTGAACAGGCGCGGTGGCTCACAGGGCAGCTGCTATACGTTGGTGGCGGCTATCGAATACCACAATAAATATGGGCAGTATTTTCGCCGATAAACTACTAAAGTGTTAACCAGCACGTTTGAGGTAATATCATGGGTTATGAAATTCCGAAAACAGTTTTAGGTCGCACAGGCTTGACAGTCACTCGGCTCGGTGTCGGCGGCGCGTATTGTGAATCTGCTGAGGTGTACCGTAGGGCAATTGATGCTGGTATTAATTATATTGATACGGCGCGCGCATACAGAGATGGCGAGGATGAAAAAGTCATCGGAACAGCAATAAAAGGACAACGCGATAAACTTATTATTGCGACCAAAACACACGAACGCGATGCCATCAGCGCACGGAAAGACCTTGAAACATCTCTACGGACACTTAGCGTTGATTACATTGACATCTACCAACTGCATCATCTGAATACGCAAGACGGACGCGTCAAAGCACTGGCACCCGGCGGCGCGATGGAGATGGCACAGAAAGCACGAGAGGAGGGGCTTGTGCGATTCATCGGTGTGACTGGGCACGATTGGTTTCAGGTGCAAGAAGCGGTCGCCACTGGACTTTTCGATACGGTTCTCTGCTGGTACAATTGTGCGATGAAAATACCTGAACGTACTGTTTTTCCCGCAGCCGATAAACATGATACAGGCGTGGTCATTATGAATGCCTCGCGTAATGATAGACTCTTTGATGCGTCAGACGCACCATCCCCAGAGGAATTCTATCGCTATGTGCTGAGTCATCAGAGCGTCAATGTAACGATTATGGGATTGAGGGACATTGAACGGTTTCATCGCGTTGCCAAAGCACTCTCCGAG
>VXZL01000106.1 GCA_009845505.1 Candidatus Poribacteria bacterium
TTTCATGTGTTTATGGGGCTACCACAACGGGGACGCATTGGCTCTTCCTCAAATTGGAAGGCAAGCGACTCCACATTGACATGGAAACTTATATGCTGGAACGCTGTGACAAAATTCTCGGCATTCTCGCCAGCATGGTATCACAAAAAGCATAGCGTAAATTCTAACTCAGACAATTAGCTACATCCCGCGTTTGATACCGAATTCCATCTCAAACGCCTCCCAAATGTCTTCAAGAATATCAACTGTCGCCGCTTCATATCCATCTTCCACCTGCGCTTTGTCAGCAGGACCGAACATAACAACCCCATCTATCGGTGCTGCAAGGCAAAACTGCATCGCCAGATGACGGATGTTAACATTGCGTTCCTGACACCACCGCCACATGGCGTGCGCCTTGGGTTCGGCATCAGGATTACGGCGGCGTTCGGTTTCAAGGTCCGGCTCGACCCCCGTCAAACTGCCCATACCTAACGGACTCGCAAGGATGATACCGACATCGTGTTCACGTGCCAACGGTAAGGTCGTCTCCGCTGCAGATTGCGATAACAGCGTATAGTCCAAGAAGGTCAGGATAATGTCAATATGTCCGGTTTCAATGAGTTCCCTGTGGAATTCATGCGAACGCACACCCGCACCGATATGTCGAATTAACCCCTCCGCTTTCATCTCTAAGAGTGTATCCAATGCTTGACCGGGTGCCAGGACGCTTTCCATATCAAGCGGGTCGTGGATGAGCACGGCATCAAGGTAATCCGTGCGGAGGAATTTGAGACTGTTTGTGACGCTCCAGCGTGTGCCATCTGCGGAGAAGTCTTTTCGACGTTCCGGGTGCGTGCCGACCTTTGCTTGCAGATAAATCTCTTCTCGCAATCCACCAGAGAGTGCTTCACCCCAGAGATGTTCGGCATGTCCCGGATAGGTGTCAATATAGTTAATGCCGAGTTCGATACCGCGTCGGATTGCACCGATAACTTCAGCATCGGGTTTCTGCCAGAGCCATGCCGCGCCGAGCGCGAGTGCGTTTGGACGCATCTCCGTACGTCCCATCCGTCGAATTTCTAATTTTGAGTTTTCCATAATCGTCCTGTCAGTTACGGCACGACAGTGTCTACTATCTTGCGACGCACAATAAAATGTGTAACGGCATGACGGCGTGTGCCTATTGTTTCATTCAGTTTTTTCAGAGGTATGTTCGTAGTAGTGCGATTTATCGCACGTCTACGCGTTCGTAACGGGCAATAAATTGCCCTACTACAAACCAGACCTACCGCTAATTTCAAGGTGACCGAAGCCCTATTATTACCCCAGTGCCTCTTTTAATTTATGTGTAGATAAAGCAAGACAAACTATAATAAAAAAATATTGAAAACCTCCCCACCGATCAGGGGGTGGTTCGTGCGCTTGTGCGATTTTCAGATTCACAAAAACAGGGCCGGTCTCATTCCAGATTTTGGGAAGTGCTGCTTCCAATTGGTCTGCATCGTCAAATTCATAAACTTGCTGAAAACCGACACCTTTCGCAATCATCGTCCAACTGAAACCGCCGTTACCAACAGGGACGGGTTGATTGCCTGTCACCTCGTAAGTACCGTTATCACAGACGAAAAGAAGGTAGTTGGGCGGTGGTGTGTTTAGGGCAGTAATTGTCGCTAATGTGCCTAAACACATCAGCATGCTTCCATCACCGTTAAGCACGATAACCTTCTTATCCGGTTTAGCGAGTGCGATGCCGAGTGCGAAGTCAGCGGCGTGTCCCATGGCACTGCCGACGGAGGCATAGTCCAACGAATGTGTTGATATTTTGCCCCACGGCACGGTTGTTCCCATGGTTGTGACAACAATTTCATCTGTCCGTCGATTTGCGATAAGCTGTAGACACTCCTCTTTGATGAGCATAATTTTCTCCAATCGTCTGAGACTATCAGGATTTACGCAAAATTGAGCTGAGACACCTAATTTTTCAACAGCAAAGATGATTACCGCCACAGGATCGGTGCGGTTAGAAACCGCACCTACCAGACTTTTAGTGCGTGAGTCCTGACTATTGTTCTTCCTCTGGTGGTAGGAACTTAATTTGTGGCGGTGTTTTTAGCGCGGTCGTCGTAATCTGGACGTGCTGTGCGAATTCTGCCTCGGTCTCAATGCCATCAATACCACCGCCCCAGATAGCGAATGTGCGATAGGTAAGTCTGCCATCCGCATTTGGGGTTAGAATAACAGGTAAAGACGAAAATTCGGTTTGTGATGCATCAAGTCCGGCATCTTGTGGATCGCGACCGGTGAGGACGATGAGCGCAACGCCGAGTGTATCCATGCCGCTTGGATCCGTTCCCCAACTCCAAACCCATCCCTGTTTTACATCCTCATCATAAGCACCGTTCGGATATGGAATACCCGTGATAAAAGCATAATCCGTCGGTAGGTCCCCATCAATATGGATATGATGCTCAATCCACGGATTTTCGCCATAAACAAACGTGGTTGATATGAACCGACGGACCTCACCCTGAATGTCCCACGTTGGCAGAATCCGTTGAACGATAGAGCGAATAGCCCCGTCGGCGAGGATCCGGATGTAATCACCTTCGGTCGGCAGAGGAATCATTTTTCTATCCGCCTTGTGCCATAATGCAATTCCTCCAAAACCTATGAGCCCCTCCGAGGGTGTTAGTGCCACCATCTTCTCTGTTTCAGAGTTGAGGAGTTCATTCAGGGATAAACCGATGGATTTAGAGACACTCAACTGCTCCGCTGCCGCAGTCTCCTGTCCGAGTTCGGAAACCGCACTATTGGACGATTTTCGGATAAAGTAAACGTCTTGGTTCTCAAGGTCGCGGGCGATCCACTGCTGCTCGGGTTTCTCTATCTCTATTTGCACCTGTTGGGAGAGCGTGATCCCGTTCTGCTCAAAATGGTGTCTGAGTTCTGGTGAGATTGGCCGCCCGTAATCTAATTCGGGTTGGAACATTATATCCACACTAAAAAGTTCCGACCGTTTTTTGCCGTACGCAATAAAGGCACCGTTTGGTTTTAGGAGGTACGCAATCAAATTCGATTCCATTGCTGCGACAGCACTCAGTTCAGGAAGGATTGCGGCGCGCGTCTGTTTATTGATGTCAAGCGTTAAGGTCGCCTTAACATTCGGGTCGTAAAGGATTGAAATCTCTTTCGTTTCTTCCGGCTCCAGGTCCAACAAGAAGCAAAGTTGATCGCGTTCGCCGTCATAGTCCAAATCATCCGCTTGCGCAGGAACCATCACTTCTCGTGGTGCTTTTCCAGTAACAACAGAATACGCTTTGAAGGTGAAATCAGGGTTCACCTTTCGGAGTTGGGCACCAGTCAGCACAATCGGGACTTTTTTTCGGTGGAGAGGTAACGTGTTTTGAATAGAGAGGCGAATCTTGCTAATCTTTTGATTGCCCCCGGGCATCGTACAAGCACCGAGCATCAGTAGAGAAACAAGAATAAGCGATAGGCAAATTCTTGAAACCGATCTCACTCTATCATTCTGGATGTTATTGTGTGTCTGTAGAGTTTCCAATTTTTTTCCTAAGTTGAAATTAGCATTAAAGGTCTGGTAGCACTTCAAGGAGACGTTCAATTTCAGATGTTGTGTTGTAAAAATGCGGTGAAACCCTGACCCCGGTTCCACGCTCTGCAGTGACGATGTTTTCAGCGAGCAGTATATTATAGATTTCAGTCGGTGTTAGCCGATTACTGTCAAAAATGACAATTCCAGCCCGTTCTGAATCCGCTCGCGGTGTGATGACGCGGTAGCCTTTGGCTTCCAATCCGGCTATTAAATGTCCTGTCAGTTCCAAGAGGTGTCCTTCGATTGTGGAAATACCAATCTCAAGGAGCAATTCGATTGCAGCTCTGAGCCCATACAATCCGACGCTGTTGTAAGAACCTTCTTCAAAGCGGGTTGCATCCGGCTTCTGTGTTAGGTCGTAATTGAGGAAATGGCGTGGATTCACGACACTCGCCCAACCGACATTTGTATTAATCAGGCGTTCCCGTTTCTCATTAGCACAGTAGAAAATCGCTGCACCCTCCGGGGCGAGCAACCATTTATGCCCGTCGGCGGCGAGAATATCAATGTTACAGGACTTGACATTCACTTCAATCGCTCCGAGACTCTGAATGGCATCCACAACGAACCAAATATCGCGTTCTCGGCAAATTTCGCCGAGTGTCTGAATATCGTTCCGGAAGCCGGAGGCGAATTCTACGTGGCTAATCGTTACAACCCGTGTGCGCTCGTCGATTGCGGAAGCCACATCTTCGACCTGGATGCGTCCAGCGCGCTCCGGTATCATACGCGTTTGGACCCCATAGCGTTCCTTCAAACTCCACCACGGATAGACGTTCGCAGGAAACTCTACCGCTGTTGTGACGACGTTGTCCCCTGCTTGCCAATCGATACCGTTCGCCGCAACGAGAATACCTTGTGTCGTATTCTTCATAAAGGCGATTTCGGTTGTGTTGGCATTGAGGAGTTGTGCCGCTGCGCCTCGACAGATTTCCGCTTCCGCCTCCCAAAGTTTGGCGTTCACGGCACCGTTTACAGTCGCATCTTCCAAAAAGTCAGCCATCGCAGCTTGCACTCGACGCGATAGTGGAGCAACACCGGCGTGATTCATATAGATATAGGTCTCGGTTACCGGAAATTCATCGCGCAGCCTCTGGCGCAATTTGGAATCAGTCAAATTATTCAAAGTGTTCCCTCACGCATCCGTATTCAAAAGTGTTTCGACTGTATAATCTTTCACGTGTCTGACGTTAGCGAAGGCGATGAGTTCACCAAACAGGCCGCAGCAGAATATCAAAATCCCGCCAACCACGAAAATAGGACCCAGATTCGGAATTTCTGCGAGGTTTAAGACTCGCAAGAAAAAAGAGTGGATAGGCGTTGTTAAAAGAATGCCACCAAGTATGAAAAATAAAACACCGATAGGACCAAAAAATCGAATGGGTCGCCGCTTGTATCGAAAAATAAACAAGCGTGCCAGTTTACTTAGGTC
>VXZL01000226.1 GCA_009845505.1 Candidatus Poribacteria bacterium
GGTTGAACATTACGCCCCAACCACTCACAAACGCCGCAAATACCTATATCAACAAATGGATTGCCCATCAGCTCCTCGTAGATTGGCATAACACTTACCTCCTTTCAAAAAATGTTAGAAATAGATTATACCACATTTGATAACAAATGTAAAGGTAAAATATGCTTAGACTTCTACCATCCCAAAACCCGCACTGTTTTTGTCGCCGAAACCGCATTCGTAGCCAATCTGGATTAATGCTGGATTCCCTGAGACCCTGAAAGGACACAAGACCCCGCGGACCTTGATGCCCTTGAAGTCTATCAGCCGCGTGACGCGTCCGCGTTTCCTGTCGATGTAATTTTTATCGAATTCGAGGGTGAATGCGTCGTCAGACGGAAGGCGACCATGGATCACCTCGTGCTTGCGAATTAGATTTTGACAGACGAGGTCAGAGAACGCTGGATCGTCGGGCAGGCAGTAGTGCATGACCTGCTCGCCGTTTCGCTCGCGCACTGTGGACATTACAATCGGAGAGAGACACCGAAACTGCATCTCCGATTGGAAACGCGGTATACGCGGTACAGTGACATCTCGGATTTGTAACCGACGCTGACCAAAGGACAGGCTGCCCTCGGTTAGCAGTGTATCGGCGAAATGGGATAGGAACGTCTCTACAGGGGAGGAAACCGACCACGTTAAGGTTGAGCCGAAACGGATACGATCTCCAGTTACGCGGCGGCGTTCTGCCATGAGCTGCGAGAAAGTGAAGAGTTTGAAGCGTTTCTGCTTATCACCGTAGCCTTCGTTGTGGAGGAAGGAGGCGTATTCTGGATTGGATTCGGCGAGGAAACGGTAGATGACACTGGTGAGTAGGTGGTTGTAGTTGATGGGGAGCGTGATTCCCTTCCCGACATCAGCGAGGATTTTGATGCGCATAGAACTCCTTGATAATTATAGTAGATTTTGGCATTAATTTCACACTTCGCGTCCGTGCGGTTGGAAACCGCACCTACCGGGGATGTCCGTGCGGTTGGAAACCGCACCTACCGGGGATGTCCGTGCGGTTGGAAACCTCGCCAGCAGGGATTATAGATTGATGTCCATGCGATTGGAAACCTCGCCAGCAGGGATTATAGATTACTGACTACTGACTGCTGACCGCTATATTATATCCCCATGCGCAAAGCAACCGCAGCGAGTAAAATGAGCAGGGAAACAACACCCATCAGACTCGATACAATCGACATCCGAGAACGGAGCGGTTTGATTTCGGGTGGGAGTTCTTCCAAATCTGGATCCAAATTCTCGACAGCGGCAGCCAATTGCGGTGCCAAGACCATGCCGTGCAACGCTGTTAGAAGCACCAGCACGCCGAAAAGCCCAAGCTTGATAAGCAGCGTCCGCATGAACGCACCAGAGAGCGCGGTCGGTGAGGTGAAGCCTATAGCGTAGAAACTATTGAAGAAACCTGTGAAAAATAGTACACCGACACATCCCCACACGACAGGTTCAAAACGCTTGCCTATCTGTGTTAGAAGGTGGATGCGTTGGACAGGCGGTAGGTTTTGTCGGAAGTGTGGAACAATTACCATCGCTAAGATGAGATTGCCGCCGATCCATGTAACAGCAGCGATGACGTGTAACCAGCGAACAAAAAGCGAAAATATTTCCATTTTTTATGACTCCTTTCGATAGCGAACCGCGAATCGCGAACCGCTAAGCGTTTTGAAGGTTCTCAATATGGTTGATGATTGCCTTCGCGCGAGCGACGAGTGCATTCCGTTCGTCAGCACTGAGCGGGACAGGTGCAAACCGATGGTAATCGCACTTCGTGAGAATATCAATCAACTCTGTCTGGACAGACTCGGCGGTATCCAACTGACTGCACGCCTCGCGGACCGCCTCAACGTTACGCTGTGGGAGTACGAATACGTCCTCAAGGTATTGGTAGAGTGTGTTCGCGAGTGTGTTCGCGAATGAGGTCGCCTCGTTAGCTGTGTCGATATCTACCAACGCCGCAAGTTCAGTCCGTATCGTTCGCGCCTCAGAACCGCTGTCATCGGGTATATCCGTCCTTGCTGGTATATCTACCGATGCCTTCGTGAACTTCGCACGATACCAGAAGAAACCCGCTATCAGACCACCCACTACTAAGATTGCCAATAATAGTGCCACCCAAAATCTCCACGATCCGTCTTCGGTCTCAATATCAGCAATAGCATTCGGGTTTGGACGGACAGAGAGCGGAATTGGAAGCGTCTCAGTGGTTGCGTAAGTCGCACGGTTCGGATCGAAGTAGGCATAAGCAATTGCGGGAATGCGGAGTGTACCGGTGTGTGCGGGAATTAAAGTGTAGGCGTAGACCCGACTCGTTGGCGTAGAGTCCTCCGAAAGGTTCGGTCCGTTCACAACCACCCCTGCCATTGCTGGCAGTGTAGGTGGTGTGACCGTCTGTATATTCCCACGTCCAGAGATACGAACAGAGAGCATCACTGCGTTTCCGGTTTCTACCCAGCCGCGCCCCAGTTCCGCCGAGATTTGATATTCACCGATGGCACCGTTGAAGCCCGCAGGTCTGCCCATTTCAGGTATCGGTTGCACCGTCAACGTCAACGGTTTGGTTTTCAAAGTTCTGTGGCCTTGCGGGAGCGGCAATAGCAGTGCAGCAGCATCAAGAACAATTCGTCCGGCTTTCTTCGCGTATAACTTATGTGTGTATTCCTCGACCCAAAACGTCTTCCCACGTATTTGCCGTGTGTATGGGGGTGGTGTTTCCAATTTCTCGACGAAGAAATCACGGAACTCCGGGAGTCGCGGGGTTGGCGACGCACGCGTTGGGAGGGTTACGGTATAAAGATAGCGGAAGGTATACGTAAACGGCGCGTTGAGATACGGTTTTTCAGTATCGACTTCAACCTCAATCTGATGAACGCCACCCGTTAAGGCTTCTTGATACGTATCGGTACCGCTGACACGGATAGAGCCTGGGTTTGCAAAATAAAGACTGCCTTGATAGTCGAACTGGATATCAGATAGCACAAAGTCCCCAACGACTTGCGGAATGAGTTCATAAATCCATGCCATAGAGACCGCAATCTTGTCTGATTTCAAGTGTGGCACCGTCTCGGAGTGAAGTGGTACAGCAAGAAATGCAGGCAGAAAATTGAATTTCGGTGCCTGAATGTGTTTGATGAAGGTGTCGCCAGAGATAGTGAGTTCCAACCGGGCCTTCTCTCCCAGCTGGATATGGCGAGGCTTCACAACCGCAGCGACGTTAATAGTAGCATGCGTTGCACCAGTTGCTACCTGTGCTTGGGCAGCGGCAAAAAGGGGGAATATTAGGAAGAGACACAAACTAACAGTTTGTGCTACAAAAGAGAAGGATAAGTTACCAATCCTTTTCCCGCCGAAGTCCACTTTTGCGTTGTTCTTGTAATAACTTTTGTCGTATCCGATTCTCATTCTTACTTAAACGTTCCAAGAGGCGGACTGTTTCTGCCTTACCGATGTGTTTCATCTCGGTCTGCGGTGCAGCGTCTTTTTTCGGCTCTTGTTGCTGTGCGAAGTTTGACTGCTGTCTCAGGAGCTGTTGTGCCAATGCGAGATTGTGTTGTGCATCGACATCTTGCGGATCTAAGCGGAGCGCGTGTTTGTAAGATTCAATGGCACGTCCGAGGTCGCCACCCTTAAATTGGGCGTTTCCCAAGTTGTAATGGATCGCTGCGAGATCGGGAAGTTCATCAGTTTGCCCACTGTGTTTGGAGAGCGATTCCTGAAATGCGAGGGTCGCCTCGTTAAATCTACCTTTTTTATACAGCGCGGTGCCGAGGTTATACGGCGCAACCGGCGTGTCCACATTTTCAAGGGTCGCCTGTTGAAAGGCAGCGTGTGCAGCATCATAGTTTTCAAGTGCGTATGCTTCATTCCCCGCTTTCAGCACCTGTTTCCAACCGTTCACCCATCCAACCAGAAGGCAAACGCAAACGCTTATAAACAAACAATAGAGAATTTTGTTTCGCATGCTATTATTATATCAGATAGTTTTATGATTTGCAAGGGTTGGGGACTGACAGCTAACTGCCAATAGCCGACAGCCATTAAAATAAAAAAGGCGCGCTTAGAAAGCGCGCCTATACAATAGTAAAAAACTTTTACTTGCGTTTGATGTCTGCCCAGGTCGTTGCCAACTTACCCTTGGCTTCAACATCAACAGACGAAGCCACGAAATCAAGTAAGCCCTGCTTGTCCATTCCAGCGTCGGGATAGAACGTAACAGCATCGTTCGTTACATCGTCAAAGTGCAAGTTGAGATATGCAGAACCGCCGGATTCACCACACCGATAAAGCAGAACGTTCAGACCCTTTTGTAACTCAACTTCAACGTCGTGAAGAATCGTTAGGGGTGCACCTGTCCATCTGGAGTTGTTGTACCATTTTTCGCCATTAATCCAGATCTGTGCGTAGTCATCGTGCGCTGGGGACATAACAGAGGTCATGTCGCTCGGTGAATCAATGACTGTAATAACATAAGTATCAACGTTATCAGCGGGGCCGTCTCTATTCATGTGGTTGTTGTCCACAGGATCCAATTCAAAGACAGTCCAGCCGCGGGTGCCGCCGTGGTCATCGCCCCATTCCACATCGATGTCTGCTGTCATAAGCAAGCCATCAATTGTCGAAAGCGAGACTTGGTCGAGTGCACCACCAGTGCCTTCCGCAATCAGATCGATCGGGGCAGAAGCTGCGAACCCGCCGTTTTCTTCGTAATTCCCGTCGGGTCCATACCATACACTAAGCCAAGAATCTACACCACTGCGATCTTCTCTGAGAGCATCAGTGTTGGGATCTGGATCTTCTAAGAGCATATCTTCCGCCAGAGGACCACCTTCGATTAGGTTCGCCTGCGAGAATGCGAAGTGAGAGAAACTCATACTCAAGGCGAAAATAATCGCAATTGCGAGGGTAAAAGTATTTAATCTTCTCATTGCTAAGTACTATATCCTTTTTGTAGGTTGATTAAAAGTTGAAAGTAATTAGGG
>VXZL01000512.1 GCA_009845505.1 Candidatus Poribacteria bacterium
GTATTATAGCACAATCTTGGTTTAGGGAGTGGCCCGAATTTCCGGTGGCAGTACACCGATGAAACAACCATCTTCTTCACTATAGACAATTTGACCAATATATTCTTTATATGTCATTGTGACCATAATTACCAACCCGACACCACCACATATATAGGATACCACAAAAAATGATGCTTGTCAGATATATTTTTCAACAGCATACAGAATGTTGGTCTACTTCTATTGCACAAGGGCTTGTTGTGCCATAGAACGTCCTTGCTCGGTCAAAACCAGCTGCGCCTCCTCTTGCGAGACACATCGGTTATTCAGTGCGTATCTCACAACTTGATTTGCGAATGCCCGATCCCAACTGAGATGTTCATGAAGGTTCGCTATCGCCGACTCCTCCTCCGCTTCAGGAAGTCCTTCGTGATTCAAAAGATGGATAACCAACATCGTCTGCGCAAACTCCCACCTTTGGCGCGCATGCCGACGCGCAATAGCAATAAGGCCACGGTTCGGAACAAATAGAAAAACCAATCCAAACACGAGAAGCGTCACCGTCGCAATTGATCCTGCTATTGAGACATCAAAGAGATGTGCCAACCAATAGCCACCCACAGCGTTCACACTTCCAATGATGGCACTCAGGACCAGCATACGCGAGAGTCTATCTGTCATAAGGTAAGCAGTGGCAGGTGGTCCAGCAATAAGCGCAACCACCAATATCGAACCAACAGCGTCAAACGCGCCTACAGTCGTTACAGATACCAGCGTCATCAACCCGTAATGAATCAAGGTAGGGGCAAATCCTAACGTAGCCGCTAAACTCGCGTCAAAGGTTGCCAACTTCAATTCTTTATAGAACAACAGAATAAAGACGAGGTTCAGCACAAGAATCCCACCCATCACATAAAGGGAAACGGGACCCAAATTGTATCCGAAAACTTCTAACCGGTTCAGCGGTGCATAAGCGAGTTCACCGAGAAGGACAGCATCCATATCAAGATGAACGTTTCCTGCGAATCGGGAGATTAGGATAACGCCGATGCTGAAAAGCGCGGGAAACGTCAATCCGATTGCCGCATCCTCTTTCACGAGTTTTGTCCGTTGTAGCAGTTCAACGAAGAGGACGGTCAGTACACCCGTCCCCGCAGCAGCAAGGATTAGGAGCGGTGATGATAGGCTCTCTGTGAAAAAAAAGGCGAGTACGATACCCGGAAGAATGGCATGGCTAATGGCATCGCTCATTAGCGTCATCCGCCGCAGGACCAAGTATACACCCGGCAAGGCACATGCCACTGCCGTGACAATCGCAATGAGTTGGATTTCAAGTTGTGCCTGTAACATTCTGTCTCAATCGTTTCCTTGCTGCGGTTGTTTAAACAATCCATCCGTTTCCATTTTCAGACTGCGCCTATTCCGTTGCTGACGCATCCAATCCCACAAAAGCCCACGATTTGCGGCAAAAACGATTGAAAATCCAACGACAACTGTCGCACATAAGACAATCGTTGGACCCGTCGGAATGCGTGCGGCACTACTGCTAATAATCGTTCCGCTCACGCCGGCGAGTGCGCCAAAGCCGCCAGCGAGAAGCATCATGACACTGAGTCTATTCGTCCACTGCCGTGCCGCAACAGCTGGTGCGACCAACATCGCACTCATCAACACGGCACCAACAGCCTGCAAACCGAGAACAATCGCTATAACAAGAAGACTCGTTAAAAGAACATCCAACGCACGGGTTGAGAACCCAAGCGACGCAGCGAAACCTTCATCGAAAACCAGCAATTTTAACTCTTTCCAAAAAACAAGCGTGACGATAATTGCGATACCACCCAGTATGCCTATTGTCAAAACATCGCGCTCCAAAATTGTGGCAGCTTGTCCGAAGAGGAATGTATCCAAACCCGCCTGATTCGCATTGCCGGTACGCTGAATCAGTGTATGTAGCACCAGACCGAACCCGAAAAAGGTAGAAAGCACGATACCGAGTGCGCTATCGTATTTGATACGCGTCAGTCTGACAACACTCATAATCAGCAACGTGCCTAACCATCCCGCAATCGCTGCACCGAGTACCAGAATCAGGGGTGCTTTGCTCCCTGTAAGTAAAAACGCAATAGCAATACCAGGGAGCGCCGCATGTGAGATAGCATCACCCAGAAGACTCTGACGGCGCAAAACGGCATAAGTGCCGAGCGCGCCACTGACTGTCCCAAGCAGTGCAGCACCGACAGCAACAATCATGAGCGTATAATCAAGATGGGTGAGGAGACTCAAATTTTCCATTTTAAGGGTTGTTCGCCATGAATGCCACGCGACCGCCATAAGTTTCACGTAAATTCTCAGGTGTGAACGTCTCAGTAACAGGACCGCTGGCAATCCGACGAATATTCAATAGCATCACCCAGTCGAAATAGTCCGCTACTGTCTGGAGATCGTGATGCACCACAACGACAGTTTTACCGTTTGCTCGAAGTTCTTGAAGTAGGGTTACAATTGCGCGTTCCGTGGTCGCGTCAACACCTTGAAAAGGTTCATCCATCAAATACACTGTGGCATCTTGAACGAGCGCACGCGCGAGAAAGACGCGTTGTTGTTGACCACCGGAGAGTTGGCTGATTTGCCGAGTTGTATACCCCTCCATGCCGACCTTTTCCAATGCGTACATAGCCTGTTCACGCTCCTGTCTTCCGGGCCGGCGTATCCATCCAAGCGCACCGTAGCGTCCCATCATCACGACATCCAAGACGTTCGTTGGAAAATCCCAGTCAACCGTACCCCGCTGTGGCACGTAGCCAACAATCCGCCGCTGCGTTTCATAAGGCTTGTCGTAAATCAGAACGTTGCCCGCTGCAGGACGCACCAAGCCCAAGATTGCCTTAATCAACGTCGTTTTCCCAGCACCGTTGGGGCCAACGATCGATAAAAGCACACCCGGTGGGACATCAAGATCAATATCCCATAAGACCGGTTTATCCTGATAAGCAACCGTTAGATCGGTTACCTCAATGGCTTTGGTTTCAAGTGCTTGCAATTTAGTATCCCGTTGTAGAAGATGAGCTTGCCTTCGATTCCCCTATCAGTGCTTTCACAATTGTATCAATATTGTGGCGAACCATCCCGATATAGGTGCCTTCGGGGGTGCCTTCATTTCCCATAGCGTCGGAGAAAAGTTCTCCACCAATTTCCACATTAAACCCTTTTGATTTCACCGCGGCTTTTACGGCTTCAAGACTGCGTGGAGAGACAGACGATTCGACAAAAATTGCCGGGATGCGTCGCGCTGCGATAAAAGTCGCCAACTCCTGCACATCAGCGATACCCGCCTCTGTTGCGGTACTAATTCCTTGTAGTCCGCGAACCTCAAATCCGTACGCTTTCCCGAAATAGTTAAAAGCGTCGTGTGCCGTGACAAGCACACGTTGCTCCGCTGGCACACGTTCCGCTTGTGCCTTTACATACTCGTGCAGCTCGGCAAGTTTCGCGAAATAACGTTGTGCATTACTCCAATACCCTAAAGTGTTGTCCGGATCAAACTCACTCAGGGCATCGCGAACCTTTCCAACCGCTTTCATCCAAAGCGTCACGTCGAACCACAAATGCGGATCGTATTGTCCCTCAAATTCCGGTGGTGTTAGCAGCAGGCTCCGGTCAACCGCTTCTGTTACAGCAACGGTCTTGGTATTCCCCGACATTTTCGCAAGGATATCCGCCATTTTTGACTCAAGATGCAAGCCGTTATAGAAAATGAGACTTGCCGAACTAAGTTTCTGGACATCACCCGCGCTCGCCTTGTAGAGGTGCGGATCCACGCCAGGTCCCATCAGCCCTATCACCTCAACGTGATCGCCACCAACGTTCTCAACGATATCTGTAATCATCCCTATTGTTGTGACGACGCGGTATTTTCCAGCAACCGAGGCACCGGGTTGTTCCTTTGAATCACAACCGGTGCCTATAAGTAGAACAATCAGGCACAATAAAATGTATAGTCTCTGCATAGCTTTAATTCCCAAAGAAAAAGTGTTCTAACAATTCGCCGACGAGGTATCCAACGCCAGCGACACCGAGTCCCACAACAAACATATCAAACCCACTCCGAATCAAGCCGCGTCCCGTGAAAAGGCTTCTCGCTGCACCGACAGCAAAGTGGGAAAACATCGCAAGCGCGAACGATATCCAAATAGCGAGCAACCCTTCTGTAAACAGGAACGGTGCAACAGGAATAAAAGCACCAATAGCAGTTGCAGATCCCGTAATCCATCCTTCTTTGAAGGGCGTTGTGTGTATTTCACCAATCTTAAGTTCAGCTTGGATCTTCTCCTCTAATGCCCGTTCCGGATCACTCATCACTTCCTGCGCAAGGAGCCGTGCTTGATCTTTTGGGATGCCGCGAGCCTCGTAGATAAGGGCGAGTTCGTCTTCTTCAATATCGGGCATCAGACGGATCTCTTCTCTTTCAACCTCAATCTCGTGTTCATAGACTTCTTGCTCACTCTTGGCGGCGAGGTACCCTGAAGCCCCCATAGACAGAGCGTCCGCTACGGTTCCAACAATGCCTGTTACAAGAATCGTGGAGAGATCCGATGTCGCAGCGATAACGCCAGCGACCAATCCGAAGTTCGCCGTTAAACCGTCGTTAAACCCGTAAACAATATTGCCCAACATACCGCCGGATTCGGTTTTATGCCACGGTTCGTCGCTTGTCCCCGTAAGTTCCTGCAAACTTTCTGTATGAAGCGCAGATTCTCTGGCTAAGTCAAGGGCGGTCTCCTTCGCGTCTGCCAAAGTGCTGTTCCTATGAAGCGTTAGATAGTCTTTGACCTCACTCGCCTCCTCACCGAGCATCCGCGAAAGTGGGAACTCGCTCCCAAAGCGGTGGGCATACCACGCCATCAAACGCGCTTTCATCGTTGGATGGTGTCGCTTGAACTTTATATTATACACCATGAACATCTCTACCCAACGTTCGACATGCAGATTGACCACGTCAGCGAGTCAAGTTAATATTTCTTTTCGCTTGG
>VXZL01000526.1 GCA_009845505.1 Candidatus Poribacteria bacterium
GATAAGGGGGGTTAGGGGGGTTGAGTTGAATCCATAGTGTCTAATTAATTCTAAGGTTTACCATAAATATGCCCTTTGTACATCAATGACGGGCGGGAAACCCCGTAGGAGTTGTTTGGATATTCCCCAGGGTTTCCGCGCCCGTTATCAATGGACAAACCTATTACTAAAACGCTTCCCGCTTAATATCTCCCCACATTGTAGCAATCTTATCCTTCAAGGAAACAGGGAATAGCTGACCTCGCATCGCAGTTTTGATTTCATCTTCACCAAGTGCACGACTCCATATCGCAACTTCATCAATAGCACCATCTTCAAACGCATAGTGTGGTTTGCTCTTAACACACCCAATTCGCAACTCCTCGTCATTTATGCCGAGGAAATTAAGCTTTTGGTCTCCTCCTCCTGCTTCATTCAGAACTTTCCCATCGAGATAAATAAACGTGTTTTCGCCATTATGAGTACCAACAATATGATACCACGTTCTATCCTCCATCCTGTTTGGTGCTAGGAGCTGCCTCCGAGCTTCCGCACCGTCCGAAATACCGCCCAAAGTAATAGTGATCGCTGAGCCACCTTCCACGAAATTTGCTGCTGCCATGTCATTTTTATCATAGACCGCCATACCATAAGACTGATGTTGCATAGGTGTAAAAACCCCTTTATCAAACCATTGGACAGAACTCCCACGCCACTTCTCCTGATACACCCATGCCATCATAGAGATCTCATCACTGATTTTTAGCACGTCCGAGACAGGAATATTAACACAATTCTCGGTGGCAGCCTTAATCTGGATTGCATCTCCATATTTGCCTTTGACAAACTTAGTATTTTCATTGATTTCAGCATCCAACTCGTTGCCAGATTCATCAAGAATCCGCTTACCTTCGATATTGTCAAATGTAAAATAAACAGCAAGATCGCCGGTGAGGTCTGCTGTAGCATAACTTACGATTCCAAATACCAGGAGAAATACCGCATAACTTAGTAACTGTCTCATTTCGTCCGTCCCTCCGTAAAGATCCTATTACACCGAAAACATACGCGTGTCTATTCGGACATAATTAACACACGTCCGATGTAAATGGTACAAATTTTTTAATGTAAAACAGAGAATCCTCTTATAATTAAAGAGGCACCTTTGGGACGGAAAGGGTGCATAATTTCAGAAAAAGTGAAATCCTGAACCCACGCTAATCAGATGCAAGCACAGCATTCATCAGTTCTTCCCATCTACCTTCAAACTTCTCACCGAATTCGGTTTCACCACCAGTTGCCAGGGGACCGCGAAGCATAGGTTTTGTCGTATTATTTTTTTCCCAGAGCTCCCTACCCCCGAAATCGTTGTGGAGGAAATGGAGCGCAACCCCTGCGCGTTCCTTATCAGAGAGGTTCGACTTCGTGCAGTGCGCCACCCCATAGCAGAAGAAAAGCACACCACCCGCTTTCAACTCAATCGGCACCGCACGTTCTTCAGGTGGATCGCACCGAATATGATGGTCACTCAACGGGTCACGATAGTGTTCATACATCTCCCGATGGCTGCCCGGAATGACGTGCATGCACCCGTTCTCGACATTCGCATCGTGGATAGCAATCCACATCGCTGTGCCACGCAACGGATCCGCTATCTTGAAATAGGCGTTATCTTGATGCCAACTCGTTCCAATACCAACTTGCGGCGGTTTCCAGAACGCCTGATCCAGCTCCAACATAAATTCATCGCCAATCAACTGCTGAACAGCAGAAATAACCTTCGGATGAAACGGCAATGCTTTGTGCAAGTCGCTACGGTTGTTGAGCGGGATGACCTGAAGATTCTGCCTTTCGCCTTCATTGTCCCGTTGAGTCCCATCTGTTTGCAGGGCACAGTTGATACCCGTTCCATTCTTGAGTTCTGTATCGTAAATCCGCTCTAATTCCAGACGGAGGGCTTTCGCCTCAACCGAGTCGAAAAATCCCTCGATGGCAAGGTATCCATCGCTTCGGAACTGCGCCAACTGCTTCTCACTCAATTGCATGACTGAATTACCCTCCTTGTTGCCTATGTGCACACGGCACGATAATCGAATCCACCATACCGTGTAAAATTTTCTTATCCGCAGGACAGACCGCCGCTTGCATACCCCCGAGCGTCACCGTATCCCCCGTCACGAAATAGTACGGACGGAGCAGTGGACGACACGCCATCTCCTGAACCTCTTCGCGATCAAAGTCGTAATACTGCATCCGCACGCGCTCCGCTGTATGGAACTTCTGCAGGACGTATGGACTTCTCTCAAAATTCTCAAGACTGTTCTCAATAACGGCTACCCATTCTTCCGTCGGGATGTCGTGTCCAATCGCCACGCCACGGCTACCCCACGCCAACTCCGAAAAACCAGACGGTTTGATAACCAATTCCCGTTGTTTCTGCGTCACGGAACCGAGCTGCCGCCAATCCGTCAAAGCGTTCCCATCCACCTCTAAATTAGGAATCACGGCATGCGGGGGCAGCGGACGGGCATCGACAATCCATGTCTCTGGAATCACATCTTGTAAAAAGGGATAACTTCTTTTGCCGAGTTGACGTTTCCAAAACGGTTGAAGTGTAGGATGATGGAAAAGCGCGAGGCACAATTTCTCTTCTAAGTAGGATTTCGGGGGTGGGGTCATAACGACGGTGCGTTTCTTCGCACTATAGAGCATTAACTCGGCTTTCGGGATATTCAACAAATCAAACAGTTCGTAGAAACGGTATAACACATCAACTGCTACCCGACCCGTTCCACTCTCGACCAGCAACCCATCTTCGGTAAAAATTACTTCATGGGGCTTGACAGTAAAAGCTTGTAGCCCGACTTCACAAAGTGCCGAAGCCAACCACACCATCTCTGCCCAATAATCTTCGGATTCATCTGAAACAACGATTGCGAGTGCTGGATCCTCTTTCTTCGCCAAAGCGCGGATCATCTCCGCATATCCAGTCACCATGCCGTCGCTACCGCCAATGATAGCATAGCCGAGTTGCGCATATAACCGCGCCAGACAGCCTGTCCCACCGATGAAACCCGGTATCGAATCCAACTCTGTAATCACCATCCGATCACCCGTCGGGAGAATATCTGGACGCAGTACGCCGGGCAGTTGACTCTTAAAACGGTTCATCCGTCCATATTGGATAACCATCTCCGGTTTCCCGAATTCCAAGTACTCAGCCACCCATGCGGGTTGAATCCCGCGAACGCTCTGTGAATAGAGTAGGTTGCATGCCCGATAAAAATTTAAAAGATGCGAACCGAGCTCTTCAAACCATTTCAAGTCTGTTTCAGAAATCCAAAACGGTTCTGGCGAGATACGCCACGAAGTATTGCAATCGGGATGGACCTCCCGCTTTTCGCTTTCAAATAACTTTGCCTTCGGAATTTCGTCATTAATAAATAGACATTTCTGTTTGGCATCCAAGTGTTCTGTCCTTTTTTATAAGTTGTCGGCTGACTACTGACCGCTGAAAATGGCTTCGGCTTTCGGAGCGAACGCCCTGACGGCTGACTGCTACGGCAAAAAGACCTGCTTAACAAAGTCAATCTGCTTTTGTGCAGCGATTGTTTGCAAAACGTGCCGAGGTACAGGACTGTCCACATTAATAAGGGTCACAGCACGCTCCCACAAGCGGGAACGTCCGACCGTCATATCCGCAATATTGATCCCGTGCTCTCCTAAGATTGTCCCCATCAGACCTATCATACCGGGTTGGTCGCGGTTATAGATGAGGAGAATATACCCTGTCGGTCTTACATTTATATGAAGTCGATCAATGCGAACGATACGGATATCTTTTCTGCCGAAAGCAGTACCTTCAATCACCGACTCGCCTTTGTCCGTTGTAACCGTAATAGCCAACGAGTTCGCAAAATCTGCCTCTGTCTCGCTCTTCGTTTCTGTAACAGAGATGCCGCGTTGCTTCACCAGAAAAGGCGCGTTTACGTAGTTAACGTCCCTAAGCACGGGTGCCAAAAGTCCTTTCTGCAAAGCAACTGTCACCGGTGTTACATCCTCCTGCTGGAAAAGACTACCGCTATAGTGGATTTTAATCGCTGATATTCGTCCCTCAACAATCTGCGTGTGAAAACTGCCAATTTTCTCGGCAAGTTCCAAATAAGGGCCGAAAATATCAAGCGTTCGTGGATCAATCTTGGGCTGATTCACAGGATTGGCAACGGGCAGTCCGCGAAGTGCGTTCATCACCTGCTGTGCGACTTCAACAGCAACATGCTCTTGTGCCTCAGACGTTGATGCACCGAGGTGTGGAACAGCAAGGAAATTCTCTAAGTCTAATAGGGGTGTATCGGTTGCGGGTTCGTCCTCAAAGACATCCAGCGCAGCACCAGCAAGTTCGCCTATCTTCAGCGCATCGTAAAGCGCGGCTTCATCAATGATACCACCCCGCGCACAGTTAATCAGGCGGCAGCTCGGTTTCATCAGCGCAAACTCTGACGCGCCGATACTATGATAGGTTTCGGCGTTCAGGTGTGTATGAACAGAAATGTAATCCGACTCTCTAAATAGCGTTTCCCGATCCACAAGCCGAATGCCCATTCTTTCCGCTGCGCTCGCTGAAATATACGGATCGTAGGAGATGACGTGCATCTCAAAGGCTTGTGCCCGGTACGCGACTTCCCGTCCAATCCTACCGAGCCCCACAGTCCCGAAAACCTTCCCGTACAACTCAACGCCAATGAAATCGTTCCGATGCCAACTCCTGTTTTTCAGCGAAATCCCCGCTGGCACTATATTCCGCGCCAACGCCAATAGCATCGCAATCGTATGCTCCGCCGCCGCAATTGTATTTCCTGTCGGCGTGTTAACGACCAAAACACCGTTCCGTGTCGCCGCCTGTACATCAATATTATCCACACCAACACCAGCACGTCCGATGACTTTCAATCGCGTCGCGGCATCAATAATATCCTTTGTTACTTTCGTCGCACTTCTGATAAGTAGGGC
>VXZL01000096.1:0-1659 GCA_009845505.1 Candidatus Poribacteria bacterium
TTATACACGCGGGTGTCGTTTCTGTCAAATTTTCTTCTGAGAAAACGATACATTCAAAAAAATAGAGGGGTGTGAGAGGCAGAATTCTTTTGACACATCATACCTTGTTTGCTATACTTCCATAGTGATTTACCCAGACAGGCACATAAGACAGGAGAGTACCACCTTGAAAATTACAGACGTTAAGACCATCCTGACAGCACCCAACGGCATTCGTCTCGTCGTTGTTAAGATTGAAACGAGTGAACCGGGTTTATATGGCATCGGCTGTGCCACGTTTACGCAACGTCCACTCGCTGTTGCAACAGCGGTTGACGAATATCTCAAACCTTTTCTCGTCGGCAAAGATCCAGCAAACATAGAGGACATCTTCCAAAGTAGTTTTGTCAGTTCCTATTGGCGAAACGGCCCCGTCCTGAACAACGCACTCAGCGGTGTAGACATCGCACTATGGGACATCATGGGCAAACGCGCGAATATGCCTGTCTATCAACTGCTCGGTGGCAAATGCCGTGAGGCTGCAACGCTCTACGCACACGCAGGTGGCAGCACTTTCGAGGCGGTAGAGGAAAGCATCCGCCGTTATATGGAACAAGGCTATCGCTATGTCCGCGCACAGGTAGCGATACCGGGTTACTCAACATACGGGGCAGGACGTGGCAGACGCAGCTCCGATGCCTTTGAACCGACCCCTTATGTGAACACCGTTATCAAACTCTTTGACCATCTACGCACACAACTCGGTGACGAGGTAGAACTCCTCCACGATGTCCACGAACGCATCCCACCCATCCAAGCGATTAATCTCGCCAAAGGGTTAGAACCCTACAACCTCTTCTTTCTTGAAGACCCATTCGCACCAGAGGATGTAGACTATTTCCAACTCATGCGTCAACAGACAAGTATCCCGATTGCGATGGGGGAACTGTTCAACAACCCGAACGAGTACATCAACATTATCAAAGACAGACTCATCGACTTTATCCGAGTGCATATCTCACAAATCGGTGGCATCAGTCCTGCGCGCAAACTCGCCGCTTTCTGTGAATTCTTCGGCGTACGCACAGCGTGGCACGGACCTGGGGATGTCTCTCCAGTGGGGCATGCTGCGAACGTTGCATTGGATTTAGCGTGTTACAACTTCGGTATTCAGGAACAACACGTCTTCGGTGAAAATACCAAAGAGGTCTTTCCGGGTTGCCCCGAAATTCGAGACGGCTGCTATTGGGCAAGTGAAGCACCTGGTCTCGGTATCGACATAAACGAGGCACTCGCAGCACGATTCCCGTTCCCAGAACATCCGCTTAACGGCGGTTGGGCACCCGTGCGGCGGATGGACGGCACGGTTATCCGACCTTAATTTAAAAACATGAAACGCATCGTTTACGTCGCTTTCGTACTCTGGGCAAGTCTCACATACGCAGAGATTCAGTTCACACGGGTAACCGACGAAGCCGGTCTCCAATTTCGCCACTTCAGTGGTGCGACTGGGGCAAAATACCTCCCTGAGACAATGGGTGGCGGTGCCGCTTTCTTTGATTACAACAACGATGATTTGCCAGACCTCTATTTCGTCAACGGGGCACCTCTGACCGAAAGCACAACAGATGTGCAGCCCACAAACCGACTCTATCGAAACAGTGGCGACGGGACATTTAC
>VXZL01000096.1:1759-4961 GCA_009845505.1 Candidatus Poribacteria bacterium
TGGCGACGGGACATTTACGGAACTCGGTGAGTTGCACGGCATCGCACGCAACGAACACGGCGACGCAGAAAGTAGCATGGGTATCGACACAGCGGACTACGACAACGATGGCGATTTTGATGTAATCCTTACCCACTATCAAGCCGAAACGAATACACTCTACCAGAACGACGGTAACGGCGTTTTCTGGGATGTCACAGCGCAAAGCCGTTTAAGTGAACCGACGCTCTTACCCTTGGCATGGGGGGGCGGCTTCGTAGACATTGATAACGACGGTTGGCTCGACCTCTTTTTCGCCAATGGACACCTCCACGACAACATCGAAGCACTCGAAGAAATCGGGGTTTACAAACAACAAAATCAGCTCTTTCACAATCAACGGAACGGCACTTATGCAGACATCTCCGACACATCTGGGGGTGGTATGCTTATCGAGAAGTCCAGCCGGGGCGCGATTTTCGGAGACTACGATAACGATGGCGACCTCGATATCCTCGTGATGAACATTGCCGACACTCCCGATTTGCTTCGCAACGATACACCACCTATCCATCATTGGTTGCGTATTAAACTGGTTGGTTCGTTTAATAGCGAGTTTTCGGTTGGCACGCTGCACCGAAAAGGGTCAAATCGTGACGGACTCGGAGCGAAGGTAATACTCCATATCGGTGACATGCAGCTACTCCGAGAGGTAAAAAGTGGCGCGAGTTATCTCTCTCAAAACTCACATCAACTCCTGATTGGATTAGGTAAGGCTGAGCAGGTTGACCGATTGATTGTCCGTTGGCAGAGCGGTATAGAGGATAAAATGGAAAACGTACAGTGTAATCAGCAGTTGACAATTCAAGAAAGTGATGGTATTATAATCCGTAAACCCTAAATGTTCTTGCATAATCCAGTCTATTCATTTGGAGGATGACCAATGAACAAAAGCGTTATTATCGCCATTTTGAGTTTCGCAGCGGTAATCGTGTTTGCTGCAAACCCACAGGCATTGGCGAAAGTTGATCCAGAAACCCTCGTTGGCATGTGGCTGTTTGAAGAAGGGGCAGGAGATGTCGCTAAGGATACCTCTGCTGCTGGAAATGACGGGGAGATTGTGGGTCCTAAGAAATGGGAAGATGGAAAATTCGGGAAGGCACTGGAATTCGATGGCAACAGTGTCTATGTCGAAGTACAATCCAACAAGAGCATTACACTTGAAGAACTAACGATTGTTGCGTGGGCAAATTTAGAGTCGTCTCAAGGCACGCGTTGGCAGTCCATTATGATGCGTGGTCAGAATCCCCGCAACTATCTATTGGCTGTCGACAAAGACAGACAAACCCTTCAGTTAAGCATTACGAAAGGGGCGCCTGGTGCATGGGGAGGGCCGATTGGTGGTCCCATTATTACAGACGATGGGTGGCACCATCTCGCGGGAGTTATCGGTGAAAAAACCGGTTTGGTTATCTACACCGATGGCGAAGAGGTCGGTAAGCAACCCTACGCAAAACCGAGTCTTGATGCGGACCCGGGTCGGATGCGGATTGGTGACGGTTCAAACGGTGGACACCAGTGCGAAGGTTTGCTTGATGAGGTCGCACTCTTCAACGTTCCACTTGAAGGGGACGACATCAAAACGATCATGGAAGATGGGCTTGAGAGCGCAACCGGCTTGTTGGCAGTGGAACCTGATAGTAAGTTGACGACAGTATGGGGGAAACTCAAGGAACTTCCCTAACAATCGGTATTATTTCTCGCGCTGTCGGATTTCCGCCAAACCTTCTTGATAAAGCGGGTTATCCGGTGCGAGTTCAACCGCTTTTAAAATTGCCATTTCTGCTTCTTTGTATCTTCCGACCTTGTAATATAACCACGATAAGGTGTTATGATATGGGGCAGAATTGGGTGATAATTCTGTGGCGTGGCGTGCCAATTCGACCGCTTTTTCTAAGTTGCGACTGTGTTGCCCATAGAGATAAGCGAGTCCGTGGTGCGCCATTGCCGTGTCTGGCGAGAGTTCTATCGCCTGTTGGTAATACGTCTCCGATGCTTCAAAATCACTGTTCGCAGCATAGAGCACACCCAGCATCAGCAGTGATTCTGGCAAATCGGCGTTGATTTCAAGTGCGCTGTGAAACCGCTTTAAGGCATTCTCTCCATCCCGACTTTGCATATAGACGATACCGAGATTGTGGTAAATCTCCGCTGTCTCCAAACCGAGTTGAACCGCACGTTCATAGCGAACAATTGCCTGTGCAGCGTCTCCTTGATCTAACGCGATCTTCGCGAGTCCAGCGGACACCTGCGCAGCGTGGATATCCGAAGTGCTATAGTTGTGAACGCGTTCAAACGCGCGGACAGCCGCTTCGTATTTCTCGTGCTTGACATAAACATTCGCGAGTCTGAGTAGTACCTCCGCTTTCTCGTCGGCATCGGCGACAAAAACCGCCTCAACGCCTCTCTGGATTTCCACATCTGTAGATTTTAAGTCATGAAACCGCTGCATTGCCGCTTCAGCAGCCAATGTATCTCCGATCTGTCGATAGCAGCGAGCGAGTTGGTAATGGACATTCGGCATCGTCGGTGCTAACGCAACGGCTTTCTGATACACTTCAATTGCCGCACCCCACTCCTGTTTTCGGCTGTAAAGGATACCGAGGTGATAATGCGCATCGGCAAATTCAGGATTCCCCTTGACGGCTTGCCGTTGCTCAGCAATTGCGTTCTCGA
This sequence comes from Candidatus Poribacteria bacterium, assembly GCA_009845505.1. Classification (GTDB taxonomy): domain Bacteria; phylum Poribacteria; class WGA-4E; order WGA-4E; family WGA-3G; genus WGA-3G. Next base: position 4,475 of record VXZL01000096.1, read on the forward strand.
TCTCTCCACGTTCTGCATAGATGCGACCGAGATTGTGATGTGCCTCGACGACACCCGCCGTGCCTCGCTGCACCAATTCCATATAGTATCGCATCGCTTCATCAAACCTACCTTGTCGATAAGCGATGTACCCCAATCCCAACAGTGCTTGCGATGCCGCAACTTCGGCTTCTAAGCTGCGTTCCTCGTCTGTATCAAAGCGGCGTACGTCCTGATACGCGCGGATGGCATCGGCGTAGCGACCCAACCGCGAATAGGCGTACCCTAAACGAGCAAGCGTTCTTTCATCTTTCTCGGCATTGGTAAAGTGTCGAACGGCTTCCTCATAGTCGTCCTGCTGGAGTGCTGTTGCTCCTAACTCGTAAGCGTTCTGGGCAATAGCGAACTGTCCGCTTAAGACGCACAGGCATAATGTAATAGATAATCGACAAAGTGAAGTTTTCATTGGGTTTAACCGAGTAGTCTGTTCAGTCTAAAATTGGGAGGA
>VXZL01000320.1 GCA_009845505.1 Candidatus Poribacteria bacterium
ATAGAACTTATGTCGCATTCTTGCTGGCGAGGTTAGGAAACCTTGCCAGCGGTCCTAACAGCCAACAACTATTATAAAACATCTATTCGTTAAATAAAATATAACTAAAAACCACTTTCACGGAGAACGCACAATTCTAAGTTCAGAAACCCAGTGAAATCAAGGGTTCCCAAACAGCTCCGTGAAACCTCCGTGAAAATCCCCGTTAAAATACAATTCTGATTCCAATGAAAAACTTGATTTCTACTGCTAAGGCTGCTATAATAACAGAAAATTGCGTACCAAAGGACTGACGAACCGTGATAGCCCCACTTCTCCACATGCAGGCGATTACCAAAGACTTCCCGGGTGTGCGCGCTTTAGACGCTGTCTCTTTTGAAATAAATCGTGGGGAAATTCACGCGCTCTGTGGAGAAAATGGTGCGGGTAAATCAACGCTGATTAAGATTCTTGGGGGCGTCTATCCCTTCGGAACTTATGATGGACAACTACGCATTGATGGAGTCGAACAGCAATTTCACACTGTGCGTGACGCAGAACGTGCTGGGATCGCCGTTATCCATCAGGAATTGGCACTCATTCCAGAGATGACGGTTGCCGAGAACATCTATCTCGGTAAGGAACCTGAGCGATTTGGCATTATCGACAAACAACGGCTTTATCACGACGCTGGACAACTTTTGTCGCAATTCGGGTTGACACTCCCCTTAGATCGTCCGGTTTATGAACTCGGTATCGGTCAGCAACAACTCGTAGAGATAGCAAAAGCCTTAGAACGTAGTAGGGGTTGGGTCTCCCAACCCGATGGTTTCCTACGGGCAGAGGCAACGGGCAGGGAAACCCTGCCCCTACTGGTGCTTGATGAACCGACGGCTGCCTTGACGGAAAGCGAAGTGGAGATTCTCCGGCGTATTTTGATGCAACTCCGGGAAAAAGGTGTGGCGTGTATTTACATTACCCACAAACTTAAGGAGATTTTTCAAAGTGCTGATCGGGTGACGGTGTTACGGGATGGCAAAACGGTAGCCACGCACGCTGTTGAATCTCGCGAATGCACGGAAGAATTACTCATTTCAGAAATGGTCGGTAGGGAACTAACCACACTCTTTCCGAAACGACACGCCCGCCCGACTTCTGAAGATGCATCGAATCAAGAAGTAGCACTCCGAATAGAAAACTTAAGCACTTACCCTTCGGAACCGCCGCAGCTGGAAGACGTTAGTTTTGAGGTGCGGCGCGGGGAAATCCTCGGCATTGCAGGTTTGATGGGTGCTGGTAGAACAGAACTGATTAGCACTATTTTCGGGGCTTATTCTGGGAAATGGGAGGGTAAAGTTCTTATAGACGGCACACCCGTCGAAATCCACGCGCCACATCAGGCGATAGCGCATGGGTTGGGACTGGTCAGTGAGGACAGGAAGCGTTACGGACTACTTCTGGATGTAGATGTTGTCCGCAACATGACGCTCGCGAGTCTCAATGCCTCGTCGGATATTGTATCGCACGGTATAATTGATGACGATGTGGCATCTGAAAAAAGTGGACGTTATGTGGATTCTCTTCAGATTAAGACGACCTCACTTGATGTTCCCGTGAACCACCTGAGTGGCGGAAATCAACAGAAAGTGGTTCTGGGGAAATGGCTGATGACGCATCCAAAAGTGCTGTTTCTTGATGAACCGACTCGCGGTATTGATGTTGGTGCGAAAACGGAAATCCACGCACTCATGGCGCAACTGGCGCGAGAGGATGTTGCGATTGTGTTCGTATCGTCTGAATTACCGGAGATTTTAGGCATGAGCGACCGGGTTCTGGTGCTACATGAAGGCAAAATTATGGGTGAATTTACCAACGAGATTCTAACGCAGGAAGACATCTTAAGATGTGCGGCTGGAACTTAAACAACAGATGGAAAATAGAAACGAAATCTTTACAACAGAAAGTCCTCGTGAGACACAAGCACTCGGTGAGAAACTCGGTCAAACGCTCAAACAAGGAGATGTCATCGCACTTATTGGTGACCTCGGAACTGGCAAGACCTGTTTAACCCAAGGCATCGCGCGGGGTGTAGGTATCGCACCCAACGAGATTGTCAGCAGCCCCTCGTATATCCTGATTAACGAATATAATGGAACGGTGCCGATCTACCACATTGATCTGTACCGACTTGAAAACAGCGAAGAGATTGCTGAACTCGGACTCAGCGAATATGTAGAAGGCGACGGGATTTGTATCATTGAATGGGCAGAGCGGATGGCAGATGCCTTGCCTGATACCTGTATAAAGATTCACATAACGGTTGAAGAGACAAACATCTCAGATAACTATAACGAAGCAGACGCGTCAATATCACAGAGTCCTGTAGATGAAAATATCCGACACATCGAAATCCAACATCCTATACCTCGATAGCGGTTCAGGTATCGGCGGCGGTCAACGGAGTCTTCTACTGCTGCTAAGTCTCTTAGATAGGAATCACTGGACACCTTTTGTCGGATGTCTCGGTGATAGTGCTTTCGCAGCGGAAGTCGCAAAGACAGAAGCGAAGATCGTTCCACTGTCTCTACCCGCGGCGCACAATAAAACGGATAAGGTGAAACGGTTTACATTTCGTGATCTGTTGGCAGACTTTCAGCAATTCCAGGTCGTCCTTCAACTCCACCGAGCCGTAAAACGACACGCGATAGATCTTATACACGCAAACTCACTTTCAGTGGCACTCCTCGGCGGGATTGTTGCAAGGATAAATCGCATTCCGATCCTGATGCACAAACGTTATGCAACCTCGTATGGCATTTTAGACCGACTCTGCGAAAGGCTTCTCCAACGCGTGATTCTGGTGTCAGAGGCGACGCGTTGGGACTTTGCGCCTACGGCAAAGCAGACATTAATCTATAACGGTGTAGATTTAGACGCTTTTCAGGCATCGCCAGAGGAGGTAGAAACCCTTCGGAGAGAACTTTTTCCCGATGCCGCTGACGCGTCATTACTCGCCGGGGTCGTGACTCGGATTACACCCGAAAAAGGTATTCATTTCTTAGTCCGCGCGATGGCGGAACTTAAGGGAAAAACGCCTATTAAGCTCCTGATTGTCGGGGGTCCCTATTTCCAAAAAGACGTTGATTATATGGATTCCCTCAAACGGGAGGTTGCGGATTTGGGTGTTGAAGATTCCGTCATCTTCACGGGATTTCTATCGGACACGCGTATCGTAATGAGTTTACTGGACATTGTATTGGTGCCATCTATTATCCCAGAAGCCTGTCCGCGTACGATTATTGAGGCGATGGCGGTCGGTAAACCGGTGATCGCTACGCCGTTGGGTGGTAGTAAAGAACTCGTCACGTCTGAAACAGGAATTTTAGTGCCACCCGAAGACGCATCAGCAGTTGCGGACGCTATCGCAATTCTTGCAACTGACCGAGAAAGATTGAGAACAATGGGAGAAGCGGCTCGCACACGTGCTGTGCAGCTATTCAGTAGTCAAAAAAACACCGCTTTGACGGAGGCAGTCTATACGGAACTGCTAACGGTATCTTAATACACCAGAGGAATCATTATGGATGGAGATAGAAAAAAAACAACCAGCTCACCGCAGGGTGGACAAGCGAGCCAAGGACAACTGCGGCAAGTATCTCGGTTGTTTGGCGAAGGCGTTGGTAACACTGACGAGTGGATTGAGATTCACCGAACTAATGATGAATGGGAGGTGAAGTTGATTCAAGCCACCCTGAGTGCGCAACAGATCCGATGTAGACCGATCGAATTAAAGCCGGAACGCCAAACTGCGCTCCTCGTGGCACCCGAACATGAAGTGGAAGCTATGGAATTGGTAAGTCGTATCGGTGTAGCCGTTACGGATAACGAAATGACAATGCGCGCCAAGGAAACAGCGGAAGCACTCAAACAACGCGATATGGCTGTTGTCCAAGAAGATAACAATCAACAGGTAGATCCTGACGATCCAACAGAACTACTCATCTCCGAACGCGAAGGGGTCGGCAGTGTCGTCTACGTTGCTGAACGAGGTTATGAACTCCGCGTTGGTCCTGAACCCTACGTCACTGTTCCAGAAAAGGATTGGGAAGAATTCACAGATTTCAGTGCGCAGCGTCAAGAGTTTGTCATCCTTCTCCGCCACGAATACCCGGATCTCTTCGAGTGGATTCAAGAGGAAAAGATGCTGGCAGAATTCATCCGTCTCATCGAAATGACGTATCAAGAGGGCGCGCCAATCCCAGCTTCTCACAGACATGGCGGCACCTCCGATGCTGAGGAATTTGATGGACCGCCTTACCACCCGCTTGCGCAATTGAGTTTGACTGTCGCAGTGGTTTCGCTGATTGCGGTGCTTTTTCAAGTGCCTTGGCTTGTCAACCTTGTGATGGCTGTCGTGGCAGTCGCATCGGCGGTTGTTGCGAAATATCAGATTGATGCGAGTGATGGAAAATCGACGGGTATTCCGATGGCACTGAGTGGGATTGTGCTTGCGTGTCTTGTCGTTGTGTTTGCGTGGTGGTTGAGTCAGCGTCCGGAACCGGTAGAGCCACAGACACCGCCGGTTCGTGAGATGATTGAGGATCGGTAGAATGTAAAAATTTTGTCAATTGTCTGAATCAGGATTTGTAGGATAATAGGATTTTCAAGAGTGTTTGTTGTGATATGCTTTTTGTCTGAATCACAGATTACGCAGATTTTCAGAAAACAGAAACGGATTGATTTCTTTCCTGAAATGTATTATACTTTTTCAAACACATTCTTTTTCAAATTTTTTCTGAAGTTCTGCCCTTATTTTTTCCCCAATATCACTCGCCATCTTTTCGGACACTTGTTTGATCATATCTTCGCTCATCTCTGTCTCGTGAATACTTTTTCCCAGTTGTGCCTGGAAGTCGGCGTAAATCTTTTTCTCTATGGTACTCAGCATTTTAGGCACAATATCGTTCAGAATTAGTTCTA
>VXZL01000207.1 GCA_009845505.1 Candidatus Poribacteria bacterium
ACTCAGGTTATAGAAATAGAATAAATTAACGCGAGTTCAATTTAAACCTGAAAGGATACCTTCATGAAGTTACGTATAAAATTACAACTCACTCTCGTCTGTATTTTGTGCCTTTTGCTTTTGTCAGTTTCCGATGCAACCGTTCCTTCCCGCTACGCGAAGCAGCCCACCGAATGGTTTCAAAGCGCGGAAGGCCGCCGCATTGCCGACAATGTCCTTACGTGGCAGACACCGCACGGCAGTTGGCCCAAGAATCGAGACACGGCATCTGAGCCGTTTGATGGCAAAAGTGACGACCTACACGGAACGTTTGACAACAGTGCTACCACCGGCGAACTACGGTTCCTGGCGCGTGCGTTTCGTGCGACAAACGAGCCGCGCTACCGAGAGGCATTTCTCAAAGGTCTTTCCCATATCCTTGAAGCGCAATACCCGACGGGTGGCTGGCCTCAGTTCTATCCCCTAAGCAAAGGCTACCATCGCCACATCACGTTCAATGACAGTGCTATGACGCGAATTCTCGAACTTCTCCGAGACATCTCTGAATCTTCAGACTATGGGTTCTTGGAAATGGAGGATCGCACGAAGGCGAAAGCTGCTGTAACCAAGGGCATCGACTGCATCCTGCGCACGCAGATTAAACAGGATGGTAAACTCACTGCTTGGTGTGCGCAGCATGACGAGAAAACGCTTGAGCCTGCGTGGGCGCGTTCCTATGAGCCGCCATCAATCTCAGGTGCTGAAAGCGTCGGGGTCGTGCGCTTTCTGATGTCAGTCGAAGAACCCACACCAGCGATTATCGCCGCTGTCGAGGGGGCTGTTGCATGGTTCAGGAGGGTCACAATCCACGGCATCCGCTTAGAGAAGTTTACTGATGCCGCGGGGCAGGACGATAGGCGAGTCGTCGCGGATCCCAACGCGGGGCCGCTCTGGGCGCGTTTCTACGAGATCGACAGCAACCGTCCCATCTTTCTCGATCGCGACTCGGTGGTCCGCTACGTGTTCTCTGAGATCGGACAGGAACGCCGCACGGGCTACGCCTACTACGGTAGCTGGGCTACCAAGTTACTCACAGATGAGTATTCACGGTGGAGAGAAAAACACAAACTCCCGAAGGAATGACCGACCTAAATCCAAATTCTACGCCGATGCAACTGTCAACGCCTTCAGTTTGTCGTTATCCAATTCGACACCGAGTCCGGGGCCTTCAGGTGGATAGAGATAGCTGGCTTCTGCTCGGATGCGTTCTTTTGCCGGTGATGCCGTATAAAGCACGGGTCCCATCGGATCACACGGCAAAGAGAGGTTGGGCATCGAAACGCCGACATGGACTTGCGCCGCTGTTCCGAGTGTCGATTCCTGATCGGTGCCGATGAGACATCTGAGTCCCGCCGCCTCTGCTAAGGCAAACAGGCGACGAATATGCGTGGGACCTCCCGATACACACGCCACATTAAAAACAGTGCAAGCACCGCGTTCGGCTGCCTCATATCCGTGTTCTAAACTGCTAATGTGTCGGCTCACAGGCAAATCCATGCGTTTGGTGAACTCGGCAGATACCCGCAGACTCTGCGAGGGTTGCTCAAAATGGTAGGGGGTGTGATGTCGAAGTACATCCGCATAACGCAAAGCGGTCTCCCAGTCGTTGAAGCGACCAGAGAAATCAATTTGCTTGAGTTTAATTTGCTCACCGAACCTCGACTTCATTTCCGTCAGGAACCGGTCATCCAAAGCACTATCACCCGATACGTAGTAGCGAAAGAGATGGTGTCCGAGATCTACCAACCGTGGCAGATAACCCGCCGTCTTTTCAAAGTCTTCCCGCACCTGCCACCCGAAGATTGGGTAGCAACAATAGACCCTATCGCGCATCTTACCGCCGAGCATTTGATAAACGGGTACACCTTGGACCTTGCCGTTCAGGTCATAAAGGGCGAGATCAATGGCGGAAGCGAGGTGTAGATTGCTAACCGTGCTATCGAAATTCTGTGTCCGTAAGAACTCGTTGATTTCCGTGATACGGGTGGCGTCCCGTCCGACGAGTAAATCGTTGTAGCGTTTAGCGACTGCACCTAAATCCTCAGCGCTGCTATCCGAGGCTTCTCCCAATCCGATGGGACCGTCGTCTACATGGACTTTGACGATAACATGCCCTGATATGTGCCCGTAGTAGCGCGGTGTCTCAATCTGGAATGTCTCAATCTTTGTGATTTTCATTTTGTCTCCCGAAGGTCAAGAATGGCTTCGTAGTGTTTGGTTACCCGACCGTTGTATTTCGTCTCAATGAGATTAACAATTCCGTCAAATAGAAGACCTCTATTTTTGTCAGACAAGGCGATGTGTCCTGAATAAGTACCTAAGAGTTTGATGTATTGTTCAGATGAATACGTTTGTGTCCATGGATAGGCGCGCTTAATTGGAGTCTGAAAAACTTCCATGCCGGGGAAATTTGTGGCGTGTGTAGGGCGACTCGTGGTCAGCGGAGCATAGTATTTATCGTAGAGACGCTGGCTCTCCGCAAAGAATCCCTCATCCTTTCTGACATGCTGATTCGAGAAAACAGCAAGGAAACCGCCTGATCCGAGAACCTCGGACGCCTTCAGGTATCTTACTTTTGGATCCACCCAATGAAAGGCAGTAGCAGAAATGATTAAATCGAATTTGCCTTCCGGTTCCCACGCCTCAAACGCTTCTCTCACAAACGAAACATTTGGAAACGCCTTCAATCTTTCACTCGCAACAGCGATTAGGTCGGCACCGATGTCCAGACAGACCAGTTCATATCCGCGTTCTGCAAAAGAGCGGGTCGCTTTTCCTGTGCCGCAGCCGATTTCAAGGATTCTACTGTGGCTTCTGAGACCAGAAAGGCCTATGACATCTTGGATGAGTTCTTCAGGGTATCCCGGACGGACCTCTTCATAGAGCGTTGCGGCGGTATTGAAAGTAGTTTTGAGTGCAGTGTTCGACATAAATTTTCTTTTTCTGGTGAATTATGAAAACAAATAGACACTTCAGTGAGTGGCGGATCAGAAAGAGATTTCTCACCGCTGGTAGGATTTCCTGGGAGAACCCTCTATCAAAAACGCCTCGCCTATCCTCTGGTGTATATTTTACCATAGTTCCAACTATATAACACTACCAATGATTTGTTGTGGGTGCCTGCTAAACTTACATTTTTTCTTGCCTTCTTTCCACCTATATGCTATACTATTCAAGCCAGTTTGGGTGGCACTGCAAAGCGTCCACACGATATATTTGCCATACCCTCGCAGCGGATAAATAGACTGAGCTGGAAAATTTGATAACCAATAAATCCTACTTTTTTCGGAAATCAAGGCAACGGCAAGTAAATCGGGACACAGAGATAAAATCTTCAACCTTGATGAATTCCATACCTTTCTAAGATAAGGAGTCCGTATGCCTGAAAATCGCCCAGCGATCACAGACGAAAATTACCGTTTTTATCACGCCTCGTGTCTCAATATGCCGGAATGTGAGGATAATTCTATCGCCTTGACAATTACCTCGCCTCCATACTGGAACGCCATTGACTATGATACCCACACCAGTGACAATGAAGCGTGGTATAGGGAACGGAACTATGACGGACTCGGTAAAACTTATGAGGATTGGCTTACGACCCTCAAAAAAGTATTCTCTGAAGTCTATCGGGTCACAATTGACGGTGGGTTTTGTGCTATCGTTATCGGGACAATCCTTCATAAAGGTAAACACTATCCGGCACCATTTGATTTAACAAGTCAGTTGAACGACACAGACTGGCACTTCCACCAAGATATAATATGGAACAAAGTAACCGGTGGTGTGAGACGCGCCGGTTCATTTATCCAGCACCAAAAGCCCGGTTACTATTACCCGAATATAATGACCGAATACATACTCATATTCCGTAAAGGCGATAAACCCAGATACGGTTCACAGCCTACGCTCCCAATAGACGACGTATTCAAACGCGATATAGCCAACTCGATTTGGCATATTGCACCCGTTCCACCGAAAACGATCGACCATCCGTGTCCATTCCCTGATGAACTCGTCCGACGGTTAGTGCTACTCTATTCTGAAGAAGGCGATGAGATACTCGATCCATTTCTGGGAAGCGGACAAACCGCTCGGGGAGCCTTGAGGTTCAAACGCAAATGTATCGGATACGAGATCGAATCCAAATATATTGAACTAACGTGTCAACGGCTGTATGAAGAACCGCGACGGAAATATCATCTACTACCAAAGGTAGAAAAACAAGAAGTGAGGTCTGAAGATCAATTGGTGATGTTCGGTTCGTAAATACAAGGGGTAGAACAGTGGCACAAAACGGGCAAATGTTTTTGTTCCGGGAGACCGAAACAAGCGGAGAAACGATGAACTTTGAGATGGAAAGGAACTGCTTCAAACACTTGAAGGAAAATCTGAGTAGTGAGGCAAAGGAGGAGTACGAGACAGGAGTCAAGCACCTTGTTGAAAGATATAACACGGCGATCTATGAAAATAGGTTTACCGTGGGCGGTGTTATTGAGGTCTTTACTTTAGCGTTGATGCGCTCTACTGGGATAGAAATTGAAGGCTGCGGGTCAGAAGCACAAGGTGGAGATTTGAGACTTCCCAGTGGACAGATGTTTTCTCTCAAAAGTTCTTTTACAAAAGGTCGGAGCGTTATTCTCGTCAACACAAGAGGAGACAGCAGAACAGATGGGGAGACCGCCACTCTGTTCGTTTTATCCAATGTGGGAATTGTCTATGGTGACCCAGCGATGGCACAAGCAGACGATCTTAATCGGGTTGCAGATAATTTACAAATAAAACGTCCGGCTCTTAATCGCTTTGCGCAAGACCCATCGAATCTTATACCAGTGGAAATTCCTTTGAAACCCCCAACGGACAAGGTTTTCGGTTAACTAATGATAGCGAGTTGGGTTTGTCCGATCTTTAGG
>VXZL01000425.1 GCA_009845505.1 Candidatus Poribacteria bacterium
ATTATTAATGTAAAGAAATGAAAAAGGAGTTATAGCATGTCGAGATCGAGGGTTTTTTATATATTCACACTTCGAGCAAAAAAGAAAAAGAAAGATTTGCAGAAATTTCTTGAAACCCAATGGCTTCCTGCTTTACGAAATGCCCCTGGGTGCTTAGAGGTTGAACTGCTGGATACTTATCAAGATCGGGCTGGCTATTGTGTATCAGAACTTTGGGAAAATACGGAGATGCACCTCAGAAGCACGGCGAAGTTATGGCGTGAAACGCATACGGGTCTCATGAAAAAAGTTGGGGAATACGCCACAATTGAATTTCTCTGGAATTGTACGATTTTAGACGTTTGAGCATCGGATATATTACGCTACCCACAGGAGACTCAGATAAGATGCGTTCAGTTTTGCTTCATAACATACAAGATGATTGGGGAAATCAGCAGGTTTCAGCTGCTGAACAAAAAAGAACCATAGCGGCTCTATCAAGGCGCGTTCCCCTCTATGCGCGTGCACCGACTCGAATTGACCTTGCTGGTGGGTGGACAGACTTAATTCCGTTCGCGATGGAGGACGAAGGGTTGGTAGTGAATGCTTCCATTGATTTACATGTCTACGCGAGTCTCACACCGGTTCTTGATTCGTGTGTGAGCCTCTACGCAGTGGATCTTAAAGAGCTCTTTCATCCGGTAGAAATCTACGCATGTTTGCACGGATTGAATCTACCTCAAGCGATTTTGTCTCGCGTTCGTCCTAATAGGGGCTGTCATCTTGCGACTTGGAGCGATGTTCCAAAAGGAAGCGGACTGGGAGCTTCTGGAACCCTGGGTGTCGCGCTTGTAGGGTTACTCTCAGTTTTTGCCGAAAAGAAATTAAACTCCAGCCAAATTGTTGACATCGCGGCGGGTATTGAACAGGAAACGGGAATCTCGTGTGGAAAACAGGATCACTACGCCGGTGTACTTGGTGGGGTAAACCTCCTACGATGTAAAGGCGAATCTGTTAAGTCGACTCCACTCGGACTCACTGAGGACGCTCTCGAAAAACTTCACAACTCTCTGTTACTTATCTATACAGGAGAGTCGCATTTTTCAGGCAACATTCTTCAGAATGTTATTGACGCATACAGAGCGGGAAACCGAAGAACGCATGATGCCTTGAAGGCACTTCGCAGGATCGCTGGTGAAATGAAACAGATGTTTGAGATCTCCAACTTCTTTGACTTAGGTCAACTACTTGATGAGAATTGGCACTTTCAAAAACAGTTACATCCTTCTGTAAACACAGAACGCATTGATGAATTGGTTGATATTGGAAAAAAAAGTGGTTGTATTGGTGGAAAAGCCTGTGGTGCTGGTGGCGGGGGTTGTTTAGTGTTTCATTGTAATGTGGGTTGTATAGATTCTGCAAAAAGGGCGTTTAGAGCAGTGGGGGCGCGCGTTATTCCTTTTCGTTTTGACTTTGAAGGTCTTCGGATATGGTCTCCTGAAGGGTAGCTGAGGTCTACGATGTAATCGTTGGAGGAAACACCAATGGCAGAAGAACGATCTTCCTACACGTGTTATATATCGGAGCGTCATGAGACAAGTGAAAGTGAGCATTGCTATGAACACGTGAAAAAACTGTTGAAAAAACTTCCAGAGAGTGAGCAAACGGTCGTCACACTCCATTATCTCGGCGGGTTGACCGCCAAAGAGATTGGGAAATACTTAGGTGTGTCAGCGAATACAATTACAAGTAGACTTCAGCGGGCGCGAAAACTTTTACAAGAGGATGAGGTGCGCCTAATCCAAAAAGTGCTAGGCAGCGTACAGATATCCGAAAGTTTAGGATACAACGTTATGCGACGAATCTCGAATATAAAACCGATATCCCTTTCAGTTAGGAAACGGTTCTTTTTTATTTTTTCAACAATTTTGGTAATCGCAATTGTAGTTGCCTTCGTCCTCAAACTACTATGGTAAAAAGGCGAAATTATCTCTTCAAACGCGGGACAAATTACAGCCTAAGGTAAATTTGATACACGGAACTCCGGATGGGTATGCTGGAGGCGGAACACCCCATTATCTTCTGTACCTATGTAGAGGGTGCCACCAGTCGCAGCAAGGGAGGTGACTGTGGTGGATGGCACTTCTGAAGTAATCTGCCGCCACGTATTTGTGTGATTGTTTACCTGATAAACACCGGTATCACACACGCCGTAAAGTCTCGAACCATCCGTCGCGATCCGATTCATAACGGGTATATGGCTGTCAATATCACTGACAGCGTGCCAGGTTGTAGCATCGTAAGAATTCATCACACCTACATCCGTTAAGATATAGACAGTTGAACCCACGACTACAATCTCTTTAAAGTAGGTAAACGGAAAGGCGAGGTTTTCGGTGATGTCGCTCCAAGTGTTTCCATTATCTAAAGACTGAAAGAGATGTCCATCCCGTTTACCCGCATAAACAACATTTCCCGAGGTGCCAAGTGTGAAGCCTTTTCCGTATAGCGGAGGTTCTCCCTGATCTTCTAAACCGGTGTAGGACCACGCTGTCTCTCCGAATCGCCATCTGAAAAGTTTCCGTCGATGCTCCATAAAAACGGTTTCTCCAGCAACCGTAAAGCCTCCGTTGTTTCCGTCTTCTTCAGCGATAAGACTTATACTTTTCCGCCATAACTCTTCTGTTTCACGCACCTTGACACCCGTTTCTCTCGCTTTTTGGAGTCTTTTCCGCCATTCAGTGGCTAGGTCATCCTCCTTAAAATCTGGTACGCCTTGAACAGGTATCAGCATATCATCGTCAGCAGAGAGGTGAAAAAATTGAGGTTTATTACGACCAGAACTGCTTACATAGAGAGTCGTATCCGTTGCTTCAAGTCTTGTAACTGAAAGTTTATGTCCATCGACCATGTTAACGGGATCCCAAGATTCACCACCGTCCTTTGATTTAACAAAGTTGCTTCTATTAGTGACTGCGTAGAGGGTGTTTTTAAGGGTAGTTAGTTGCCTCACATTGGAACTCACAAGTCCGGTCATAAAAGGATGCCATGTGAAACCGCCATCTGTTGAACGTATTATTTCGGCATAATTGGCTCTATAAAAATTGTTTTCATCCAAGGCGACAGTAGGAAACGGCCCAAACGCGTGGTTGTCTCCGGGATCCATCCACGTTTTACCACAATCATAAGAGAGTAAAACACCCTTAAAACCTATCAACATAAGCGTTTTCCCGACTGAAACGACTCTGATTTGAGTTATCATCTTAGTTGAATGTTCACGTGCAGGCGTAATATCAGTCCATGAATCGCCGAGGTCGGTCGAATAGAAAACCTGGGGTGTAAGACTATACTGCGGATTTACACGTGTCCCGACGTAGAGCCTATTCTCGACGACTGCTAACGAATTAATACCGTGCGGAGTCGGCACTGGTACTTTTTCCCAGCCATCGGCAAACAGGAAAAGTCCCTGACTCGTTCCGACAAAGAGCGTGTTATCCACAGCCCGCGCGTCCCAAATACGGAAATCGGGATTATCTGTCTCCAGATTGGATCGTAAGACATCACCTATTGATTCCCACTTCTTACCGGTATCCTCAGAACGGTATATCTCTGTTTTGAGGATAAGGTACATGGTCATATCAGCACTCTGTGGGCTGCGTTCTTGAGCCCGTCCTGTGATAATCAATGCAACGGGATCTCCCTCGGGGCGCGATCCGAGAACCGTCCATATTTTACCATTATCCGTTGAGGCTAAAAGTTCATCGGACGCAAGGAGGTAGAAGGTATCTTCGCGCTCTACCATGGCCCGACTGAACTCTCGATTTGGACCACTAGGACTGATGAGTTCCCAAGCGTCCGCCTGTGCTGTGAGTCGATAGAGGCCTGATTTCATAACAGCGTAGAAAGATTTGTCGGATGCGCGAAACAGCCCGGGGGCTGAGACCCCTTCTGGTCCCTTCGCCTGAATCCAGCCTGGCTTTGCTGGAGCGTCTATATCCTTTGGATGTATGCGGGGAATCAAGCTAGGTCCTGGTTGCTGTCCGGTACCACTATCCCTCCCGGGTACATCAGCGTTTCCGAGTTGGGTTCGCGCATCAGGCTTCAATTTCAGCGGAAGCACAACGGGTGCTTCTACCAATTCAATAGTCATCTCTGCTGTTGCATCTAAACTGTAGGGCTGCTGGAAACGAAATAACGCCCGGGTACCCAAACCTGTCACCAGAATAAGAAGAAGCGTTGATGTGACGGAAAAAACCCATGGGGACAAAGGTTTACCCGCAGGCGGCGGAGTCGGTTGGATACGAGCCACTTTTTTCATGATGTTCGCAGTCAGGGTTGGGGGTACTTGGAAAACACCCGAGGTCTCATGAAGCAGTGCCTCTTGTCCCGCTAAGCGCTGGCGCGCACGATGGAGGCGACTCTTAACCGTGTTCGGTGATACACCTAAGGATTCGCTAATCTTTTCACACGGCATTTCTGATAGATAATGCATTGTTACGACGGTACGTTCGCTCTCCGGCAGCTTCTCAAGGAGACGTTTAACGGCGGCACGTTTGAATTCGAGGTCCGCATCTTCAGCGCATCTCCCGTCATATTCGACATAAGAAAGTTCCTCAATTTGAGCCGCTGGCATTGCGTCCAAAGAGGTCGTGCGAGGCTGTTTCTTTCGTAGCCAAGCGATGCATCGACGCGTCGCAATTACATAAAGCCATCCTGCAAAATTATACGGCGGTTTCAGTATTGGCAACTTTTTGTATGCTTTTAAAAAAACGTCTTGTGTGATCTCCTCGGCGATGTGAAAGTCGCCTATCTTCTGCCACACCAGTGTGTGAATCCACTTCTGGTGTTTCTTGACCAGCACAGTAAAGGCATTTTCATCTCCATCTAAAACACGCCGAATTAAGTCATAATCATGGGTTTGCATCTCGCTTCGCTCCAAAAAATAAAGATAAGGGCTTTACTATATAAT
>VXZL01000097.1 GCA_009845505.1 Candidatus Poribacteria bacterium
GTATCGGCTCGTCGCCGAAGCCAGCGGATACCCGATCGGACAAATCACTGTCAAGAAAGATGCCGTCAATTCGGAAATCGCCCAGGTCGGAAGTCTTGCAGTCGCGGGACCCTTTAGACAGTTAGGTGTCGCCGATTACCTTATGGAAGCGGCTGAGGCAACTGCAACTGAGAATGGTGTGAAGTCCCTTGAAATAGAGTTAAGCCCTTCAGAAACGAGCGTCATTCAGAGATATAAGGCATGGGGGTTCGCCGAGAAACCCGTTGTCATCCTCCAAAAAGTACTTGGTGAAGCAGAAGCTGCAGCAGAAACTGCAGAGGAGAAAATAGAAGTGGAGGCGGATGATGCCGATGAAGACACGGAACAAGTAGAGGCATCTGAAACAGGTGATGAACAAGGCAACCTCCTTGATAGATACTTAGGGGATACACAATGAAGAAACTCTCGCTCGCCTTCGTACTCGCCCTGTTTGTGATGGGGTGCGGCACTCAGAACGAGAACCTCGCTAAGGGCAAGGAATTAATTAAATCGGATAAACGCCGGAAAGAGGAGCGCGCTGTCCGAGAATTTAAGCTCGCACTCCAACAACCGACCGATACTGCCGAAGCACACTATCTCCTTGGGTTTTACAATTCACAGGAATTTTATGAACCCAACACCCCTGATTGGGAGGGGGCATCAATCGCCGAGCGCGGCAGACACATGTTCCTCGCATACAAGGAAGAGCCCCGTAAATATCTTGAAAGACTGATTTTTGAGACCCTGCGTGATGACGATTTAGATATTCAGAACGCTGCACTTGACGCGCTAAGACATATATACAAACAAGGCGACCAGAAACGGCTCATCAGTCAACTCCAAAAGGCGATTAAATCCGGGGATAATCGCGATAGACACAGCGCACATTGGGTCTTTGGAAACCTCGGTAAAGACGACCCCGCAACACTTGTACCTATTTTGGTGAAACTGCTTGATCACCGACGAGAGGAAACCCGATTGAACGCAGTCAAAGCACTTGGGGAGATTGGAAGTGAAGACGCAATTCCTGCGCTCGCTGCGATCATCGAATCTGGCTATGCCAGATGGAAACGCGACCGAGAGAAACCCGAAGTCCGTCAACTCGCTGTAGAGGCTCTCGGAAAAATTGGTGGTGCTGCTGTTCCGGAACTCATCAAAATTGTTGAGAACAAAGGATCGTCTCTACGCGTTGACGCTATACGCGCATTAGCGACACTCGGCGATGAAAAGGTGGTTGAGCCGCTCTTAAATGCTTTGAGAGAGCAGAGCAGTCGAGATGTCCCTATCCCTCTTAATTGAATTGTAAATCGGGATAGCACTTTTCGACGCACCTCATAAGCTGAGACGTACTATTGGATGGAAAGGATTTAGCATGCTACAAAAAATAACACGATTGGAAAACATAGCCCGTTACGCATTTATCCTGCCGCTCTTTACACTGGCGCTCGGACTTGGATGCGATAATCGGCATTACGATGAACGCTTAAAGATGGAAGTTCAACAGTTAGATAGCGACCTTATGAATCGTTGGGCAACAAGTGGCGTCGTCGTTTTAAATACGCAACCCAATGGACCCGCGCACAACGCAGAACTTGAAACCGGCGAACTCATCTCTTATATCATCGTAGAATACCCAATCGGAAGTGCTGGGGACTTTAAAAGTGCAATGAAGGAGGCACTTGATGAGGATAATAACCTCATCCTTCATTTGAAAGATAAGCCTCCAATTCGTATCGCGCTTCGTAGACGCGGTGATAAAGTAGGGTTCACCGTTGAAGGGAACGGCAGTGTACGTGTGAATCAGATTCAACTGGGAACACCCGCCGCAAATGCCGATATTCAAGTGGGAGACATCGTTGAAAAGATCGTTGATGAGCGTAATATTTATAGCCTTGGGGATTACAAGAAAACGGTCGGAAAACTCGCCAAACACAACGTCGTCTTCCGAACCTCTGAATTAATAGGTGTGAAAATTGCCGCTGTCAGTGCCCTCGGCGATTTAGGGGACGCACGGGCGATTGAGCCACTCGTAGACCTCTTCAAAAATAGCACGGAATTTTCACTTCGCAAAGCTGCTATTACCAGTCTCCAACGCCTCGTTGAATTAAGCGTACTCAATGACCTCTTCCAAGAATTTCAAAAGGCGGATGTGAACCAGCTCCCTGCCGATAGCCTTCAAGCGAGCCAACTTGAATCCGCCTCAATCCTCGGTTTGCTGACTGTTGATAGAACCGAAAATACTGCTACGCTCAAAGCACCTTTCGGAACACAATTCAGACACAAATCCGAGGCACTCTATCAGAAAATCAACGAGGGACAGCTCGCTGAACTTGCACAACAATACATTCAGATTCAGGTAGAACCCGAACAGGAGATTCGGCGTGCGTGTCTCGCGATACTCGGCATTCTCAAACCCATTTCGGCAATTGATGATCTCGTCACTGTTCTCGAAAACGCAACAGAAATCCCCGGCATCCGTTTCCAGGCAGGACTTGCACTGAGTCAAATTGGTGAGCCCGCTGTTGATGCGCTTATCGCTGCTTTTGGGACGGAAGATACCAGCACCAAAGACATAGCCGCTTCTGCACTGGGGGGTATTGGCGGGACTAAGGCACGGGATCAACTGATTAATGCACTCGATACCGCAGACGAACCCGCAATCCGGCTTACGCTTGTTGATGCTATCGCTAAGATTGGCGATGCCCCTTCGATACGGGCACTTGAGCGACAACGTGAAAGATACCAACAAGACCCTGACAGCGGCATCCGTATCTTTTTGGATGAACTCTTTAGAAACTTAGATAAAAAATCGATGTAGTCCAACGGAGGGCTTCGCGCAGTCGGGTGTCGGATACCAATGAAAATTGGACTCGTTTCGGACTTACATATAGATGTCACGGCCCTGAACAAAGCACTCATTCCACATCTCCTTGAGGCTGTAAAGACGGCGGAACTTGACGTTTTGGTGATTGCTGGGGATCTCGCACGACATCTCGTGCAACTTTCTGAAACCCTCAACGCTTTTCAACTCGCAGATTTGGCGTGTGAAAAATTGTTCGTTCCGGGTAATCATGACATCTGGGCAATTGAGACACCCGACGTTACAAGCGAGCAGAAATGCGACATTATTTCAAAGCTCTGTTATGAGTGTGGGTTTCACCCACTTATGGATGCGCCTTTCATCACTGAGAAGATTGCTTTCTGCGGGACTATCGGTTGGTACGATTACACTTTCGCACCAGACGGTTACGATTTCTCCGAAGCACAATATGCGAAAAAAGAATTGATGGGGGCAGTCTGGAATGACAAGCGATACGCGAAATGGTCGGATACGGATCGCAATGTCACTCAGCGTTTTGAAGTCGCACTTGAGGCGCAAATTGCCAGCGTCCGCGATGCGGTATCCCGCATTATTGTCGTTACGCATCATGTCCCGTTCCGTGAGTGCCTCCAATACCGAGGCGAATTGCCGTGGGACTTCTTTCGAGCATTTATGGGGAGTAAACACTTTGGGGACTGCTGCTTGCGGGAACCCCTTGTCACGCACGCACTTTTCGGGCATGTCCATCAATCTATTGATATGCAGCTTCGGAGTGTACGCGCTATCTGCGCCCCTGTCGGCTATCTATATGAAGCACCTAAGATCGGGTTGAAGGCTTACGCCTCACAATGTTTGGCTTGTTTTGACGTATGATGGAATTCCAAAGATAGAAAGGAAACCGCTATGGAGATAACTTTGACCAATAGTAATGACACTGGTGCCCTTGAGTTCCCATGGGGTGCAATTAAATGGCTCTGCAACGATCAAATTGACCCAGCGGCTGAGATGACCTTCGGCGTTGTCTATATTAACGCTGGTGAAGGCAACCCTGTCCACTACCATCCCAACTGTGAGGAGCTCATTTATGTCCTTTCCGGCGAATGTGATCATAGCTTGGGTGATGAGGTCATCCCGCTCAAACCTGGGATGATGTTGCGTATCCCTCGGAATGTCAAACATAATGCTGTCAACACCGGTTGGCAACCTGTGACAATGATTATCTGTTATTCCGATGCCGACAGGCAAACCGTGTTTATGTAGCGCGTGCCTTTTGCTTTTAATGATAGATCAGTAAGGACGGGTTTCTGTGCCCGTCCATTCTCTGAACACAAACGATTCCCCGAAAGGCGGCATCGACTTTATTAAAAAAACTTGAAATATCCCAAGATTTTAAGGTATCATTAACCACGCCTAAGATAAAATTTGCAAAAAAGGTACCACAATGAACTTAAGAAAAAAAGCTGAAGCTCTACCAAAAGCATTACGGCGAAAAATCATCATGGATTATCAGGAAACGGATTTGCATACGTTTCTTAAAGAATTGTTCCAAGCAATGCAGCCAGATTACACCTTTGAAATCACTCACGGTCCACAGGAATTTGGTAAAGATCTCGTTATCCTTAAGGTTGATAATTTTACTAAAGAGGTTATTGGTGTAGTAGTCAAGCGCGGGCGTATAAACGGTAAGACGCTCGGTGATGTTGATGATTTGAAATCGAGAACTGAAATTGTACTGTCAAAGGGTGCCGAGAAAACACTTCGGGAAATTAAGAGCCAGATCGAACAAGCCTTAGCACATCCTACCGAAACAAAGTCAATCCTTGAAGATCTACCTGTTTCCAAAGTTTTCGTTGTGTTAGCGGGTGATTTTAGTAAAAATGCGCGAAGAAGATTAACAAGTGAAATCGCCTCAGAAATTGAGGTTTTCGATATAGAGTGGCTCATCAACAATTTTACTGAGTTTTATCCTCAGATTTTCTTTGAAGGACAAGTTGCGGATTTCTTACTAAAGAAGACCAACGAACTTGAGGAGAGCCATCGGCGAGGGGAATCGGGTAACAATTTATCTGAGTACTTCGTTGCTCCTTTAATTAGACCGCTTAGTGC
>VXZL01000238.1 GCA_009845505.1 Candidatus Poribacteria bacterium
AGACTCTCTCTTGGATGTCCGTGGAAATGCCGCTTACGAACTCGTTGAAATGCGTTCGACTTCACCCGATGTGATCCCTGCATTGACAAACGCGCTCGAAGATAATTCGCAAAAGGTTCGCAACGCTGCACAAAAAGCGATCCAACGAATCGAAAAGGCGAAATAGTGAATTATAAAGCGCAAACTGAATGAAGATTAATTTATTAATTCGGTAATTTTTTCCGGATGCCCCAACTTGTTGGGGACGCGGGTCTCCGAAACACTCCCGAACTTGTTCGGGCATCCAGATATTGGGATATTACCGAAATATTTTCTTAAACTTCATACAGTTTGCGCCACAAACCCCCCACCCATGTCAATAAATTGTCGGTGCCTTTCTTAAACTTATTCATGATTGCTGCGTCTTAATCATAGAAAACAGAAACCATCAAACGAACCAATAAAAAACACAAAATAGGGAGATCGCTCTTGTTAGGTATGTTAGCCTTAGAGCGTTCACACCATGCAACAGACACTGAATAATACATCCTCGCTTGTTGAGGTCGTGCGACAGGCATCTGCTATCTCTGAAGAAGCCTATAAAGATATTGTCGAAGAAATCCAACAAACAGGTGCCTCTGAAGCTGCAGTGCTTTCCAAGCACGGTGTGTCGTCCGATATCCTCGCACTTGCGACAAAGAGCCTCGAATACGGAACGCCTTTTACGCAATTGGAAGACATCTTTCCTGAACCCGCCGTCCTTGAGAAAGTGTCCCCTGGGTTCGCATACCGAAATAAAATTGTGCCTATTGAGTTAGTGGATGACACACTCACGGTCGCCATGTCAGATGCCCTAAACATCGTGCTCATCGACGAACTCCAACTCATCACAAGCTGCCAGATTATCCCCGTTCTCGCTGATGAAACAGACATTGATGAAGCAATTGTCCGTCTCTACGGACGCACAGCAGAGAGTCTCCTAAGCACCGGGATTAAGGGTCCTGTTGGTGCAGCCACCACCCTTGAACGCGAAACGATTGAAGACTTCGGGATTGACGAAAAGGACCTCAGCCAAGATCCAACCGTCATCCACGCCGTTGACCAGATGATTATTGATGCAGTTCGGATGGGGGCAAGCGATATCCACATCGAACCTTATCCAACGCAATTGAAAATTCGGTTTCGCGTTGACGGTGTGCTGGAAGATCAACCGCAACCACCTGCTTACCTACAATCAGCGATTACCTCTCGTATCAAAATTATGGCAGGTATGGATGTTGCGGAGCGTAGGCGGCCGCAAGATGGCAAAATCAGTCGACAGATTGGTAGCGTTGGTAACCGGCAAATAGATCTTCGTGTCTCTACCGTTCCAACCGTTGCCACACTGCATGGCGAAAGCGTTGTCCTCCGTATCCTTGACCGTCAGTCTATCGAATTCGGACTCGAAGAACTCGGACTGACCGCAGATAACCTCGAACTTTTCCACCGTATGATTCGTAAACCGCACGGTATCATCCTTGCCACGGGTCCCACGGGCAGCGGCAAAACAACATCACTTTACGCCTGTCTGAAAGAGATTAACTCGCCTGATGTAAAAATCATCACCCTTGAAGATCCTGTCGAATACGAATTAGAGGGGATCAACCAAATCCAAGTTAATCCAGATATCGACTTTACTTTCGCTGATGGGCTGCGTCACATTTTACGTCAGGATCCAGACAAGGTATTGGTCGGTGAGATTCGGGACTACGAAACCGCAGAGATGGCGATTCACACATCGCTGACAGGGCACCTCGTCTTTAGTACGCTTCATACAAACGACGCCCCTGGGGCTATTACACGGCTTGTTGATATGGAAGTTGAACCTTATCTCGTCGCCTCTACGGTGGAGGGGATCATCGCGCAAAGGCTTGCCCGACGCGTTTGCCGAGCGTGTTGCGAGATGTATTTACCCGAAATGCACGAATTAGAAGGACTTATGGGGAACGGCAACGGCAGCACGTCTCCAATTCCGTACGATCTGAAGATTCCGAGAGCCGTTGGCTGTAAGGAATGTCGAGGACGCGGTTACAGAGGTAGAATCGGCATCTTTGAAGTCCTGTTCATGACTGAAGAAATCCGCGCTATGGCACTTAAACAGGCATCAACAAGCGAAATTCGTCGACTTGCTATTCAATTAGGAATGAAAAGCTTACGTGAAGACGGTTGGCGCAAAGTCGCTGCCGGGTTGACAACTGTTGAAGAAGTCATCCGGTTAACACAGGAAGATGAATTCGATTTCGGAGAAGTTGTGTAGGGACCCCCACGCCGTTTTAAGGCTAAAGCGTCTTTAGGAATATCCATGTAGTCCGCACTTATAACGGAGAGGTCGATTGTGCCGCTATTCCGATACGAAGCCCTCACTCATAGCGGTGGTACCGTTAACAATACGCTGGAAGCCGAATCCAAAGCCGAACTGATCTCTCGATTGCGACAGATGGGTTATTGGCCTACGAATATCGTTGAGGAGACAGAGGACACAGCGCCAACCGATATACGTCGTTGGCTTCAAATCGGTCGTCGCGGTGTGAAAGCAGCAGCGGTTGAGTTCTTCACTTATCAACTGGCGACGTTGGTAAACGCGCACGTTCCATTGCCACGCGCATTAGAAGTTACGCTCGGGCAAATCGAGAGTCCTGCGCTCCACCGCATCGTTTCACAAGTCAAATACGATGTCGAACACGGCGCGACCTTCCACGATGCACTCAGCCAACACCCAAAAGCATTTTCAAACCTATACATCAACATGGTCCGCGCTGGCGAGAGCGGCGGTGTCCTCGGTTTAGTCTTAGAACGCCTTGCAGAATTCGCAGAACGGCAGCGACTCCTGAAAAATGATGTTGTTTCAGCACTCTTCTATCCAGTCATTTTATTATCACTTAGCGTCACTGCTGTTATAGTCCTCATGATCTTTGTGATACCACAATTTACCGCGATGTTCAACGATTTGGGAGTCGCGTTGCCGCTGCCAACGCAGATACTCATTAGCATAACGGCTACTTTTCAAAGTTATTGGTGGATAGGACTTCTGATTGTTATTATCGGTGGTGCCGGGTTAAGACAATATCTACAGCGGGAAACCGGTCAAGTCTGGTTTGATAGGTTGAAACTCAAATTGCCGTTGATCGGTCCGATATTCAGCACGTTTGCGATTGTCCGTTTTACACGGACAATGGCGACGCTTTTAGAAAACGGCGTACGGATGCTTCCCGCGCTCCAAGTCGTCAAAGACACTATAGGAAACAAGGTATATAGCAACGTCATTGCAGCAGCAGAAGTAGAGGTTGAACAAGGCTCAACGCTCTCTCGTGAACTCGGTAGCAGCAGAGATTTCCCCGAATTCGTCACGCACATGGTGGCTGTCGGTGAAGAATCCGGCGAACCTGTTCACATGCTCAGCAAACTCTCTGAATACTACGATTTAGAAATAAAAAAGAGTCTTGAACGTTTAACGAGTTCCATCGGTCCGCTTGTTATTTTATTCATGGGTATCATTATAGGGTTTATCGCTGTTGCGATGATCCTGCCAATCTTTGAAGCAAATCAATTGCTTAGCAATTAGCAAATAGCGGTTAGCAGATAGCAGTTCGCGAATAGCAAGTGGCTAATTGCCAATATAGGAGAAGATAAAATGCTCACGCGCCTAAAATCCGATGAATCCGGATTAACCCTAATCGAACTGACAATCGTGATTGTCATCTTAGGTATCCTCGCAGCGTTCATCGCACCTCGCGTCATAAACGCCCCGCAGCAGGCGAAAGTTGCGAAGGCACAAACAGAAATTAACAGCATCAAAACAGCATTAGAGCAGTATGCAATAACAACAGGGGAATACCCAACAACTGAACAGGGACTCAGTGCCTTGTGGCGTGCCCCAAGCCCAGCACCGCCGAACTGGGGTGGTCCTTATGTAGATAGTCCAAGTTTTATGGATCCGTGGGACAATCCTTACGTTTATCGCCAACCGAGCAGCCACTACGGCTACGACTACGATCTTTATTCGATGGGAAAAGATGGAAAAGAAGGTGGAACGGAGCTGGATGCCGACATAACGAATTGGGTTGACGAAACAACAGGAGTCTATTAAAGCAGTGCGGGATCGCTATCAGCCAGCAACCAGCAGCCAGCAGCAAAGGGAATGGAAGGTTGGAAGAAGGGAAGGATCGGCGTCCCCCAATCTTCCAAAGCCTTTGGGGAATCGAGGCATGCCCTTAAAAAATCCGGGGTTTACAATCACGGAGTTACTGCTCGTTTTGACGCTCATCGGCATCCTCTCGGCAATTTCAATGCCAGCACTGAAAGGGTTTGCAGCAACACGGCGGCTAAAAGCGTCTGCCGCGACGCTCCGAAGCCTACTCACATTCGCACGAGACATGGCGATAACAGATCGGACAACCTACCTTGTGGTCTTTGACCTTGATAACGATCGGTATTGGCTCGCCTCCAGCGAAACGTTTAACCCGAGCAACCCGCTCAGATCAGCCCTCACTGCTCAAAACTCTACAGCCTTAGCCGCCATCCAGAACAACACAAACGCCTTCACTACTACAACGCCTACAACCACAAACACCCCTCAACAGAATCCTTTGTCCCGTGCCAGCGGTATCCTCGGTGTACCACACTCGGTGGAACAGAATGTAACCTTAGCTGCAATGGTAACCAACTACAACGGGAGAGCTGTCCAAGCCGATTCAGGTGTAGCGTACATTTACTTCTCACCGAACGCCACATCCGAGGAGACACTTGTGTATTTCCGAAACTCGCGTAACCAGATAATGTCCGTCACTGTCGAAGCAGCGAGTGGACGCGTTCGCGCCCGACAACTTGTTCCCACAGAGATCGAAATGTTAGGATTTACGCCTGAAAATTAGCAAATAGCGAACCGCGAATAGCAAACCGCAGGAAACAATGAAATC
>VXZL01000497.1 GCA_009845505.1 Candidatus Poribacteria bacterium
CTTAAGGGGCATGCGACCACGAAACGGTCGCAATTCTTTCTTCTCAGCGATCAACTTGGCTTGGAGCGCGAATCGGAATTGGCGAGCGATCGTGGAATTAACAGGAATTGGTTCTTGACCGCTCGATAAAACGTCGTGAAGGCTCTTCAACGCCTGTTTCGCTGAACGTTTTCCGATCGCATCGGTTAAGTCAAAAATACTGTCGTACATATTCTGAGTTACAATGTTCCGAATGTCTTGCTCATCTACCTGACGTTTATCACCAACGAAATTGATAATCTTATTGAGGGCTTCAGCAATAGTGTGCATATCACCGCCAGTGCGATTCCGAAGCTGCGTAAAGGCGCGAGGTGTTATCTGTTTATCGTGTTCAGAGAGTTTTTCTGATACTTTTATATATAACGGATCTCGATTCACAGACGGACCGGCTTCTATTGGCGCGAAGGGTCTGTAGCGTCCGACATCATCAATAGCTCTAACAAGTCTATTCCGTTCGTTCACCGGACCTCTTACCGTGAAGATCAAGACACTATTCTTCGGTAAATCTCCCTGAAGCCACTCGAGCATTAATTCAACATCGTCAACAGCACTGACATCCGTGGAGTGTACGTCCAGTTCTTGCGCAATTTGCGGTAAACGTTCTAAGAACTGACGTTCTTCAGCAGATAATCTCGTTTCCAGCTCATTGACAAGAGCATCAACCGCATTTATGAAATCAAGATGCCGTTCGGCAACCTGTTGTGGCGTAACGTCCAAAAGTTTTGCCAATGTAGAGATACATTTTGAGGCGTTCGTGGTCTCAATTTTAAACGCGTTTCGGACGACTGTTATCGGTGTTGAACGTTGTTGTGTTTTAAATAAAGCTGCGTCCTGGACGACAACAACCCGCCATTCTGACATGACAGGATAGGTATCTACCTGACTGAGGATCTCTTGGGTTGTAACATCGGTACCTTCCAAGAAGGAGAGGTTAAAATCCCGTGTTTCAGGCGTAAGCAGATGATCCAGCATCTGTTTAAGCGTGCCTTCAACAAGGAAACTCTCCTCGCCACAAAGTAGGTACACCGGGAAAACTTTATTCGATTGGATTTCACGAAGGATGTTGGGTAGGGGTTTTCGCTGTTGTCTCATGCGGACAAACTGCCGCCGATTGGGATCGCTCAAGTAGCGTTATCGCCAGCAGTCTCCTGTTGCGTCCCAGTGGTCGCAAACGCCGAGAAGCGTTTTGTAGCGTCCTCTGCGCCGCAACACGGACATTTTGTTATGGATGTATCAGTATCACTGACACGTTGAAGCACTTCAAAATCAGTTGTACAATCGTTGCATCGGTATTCAAAAATTGGCATCGTTGCTCCTTTCCCTTCAAGCGACGACGGGACGGATGAGCAGTTTTATCTTCGTCCCTTTCGGTGGTATCACATCGGTGTTAACGCGGTATGTCCGGTCATCGGTGCCGGTGGGTAGGGGATGATTAAAAAGTGAATCCGGGTCGCGGTAGACAGCAATAATGTTGTGAAAGAGTTGGGCAGTGAATTGATTATTGCGGAGCCGTCCACCGTTGAAAATCCATGATGTCTCTTGCATCGGCTGCTCCGTGAAGGCATTCCATATCAACTCTCTTGCTCGGCGTGAAACAACTTCGTCGCCACGATTCCATTCCACCCAGATTTCAACCGGCGACCCCGTGGGAGGACGTGGATCACCTTCGACTGTGAGATTCATACCTGCATCATAATCCAAAGCACCGAGTGCTGCAAATATATGAATGGGTTCTGCATCAATAATCAAGATACTCTCATGTGTTTTTCCAAGTGTGCCGCACGCAAAGAATTCAATATTGATATCGCCACCCACAATGTTGATTTCCCCTGGAATCGTTACTTCACGCTTGCTGGTGTCAAAAAGCACATTGCCGAGTTGGTAAACAGTTTCGCTCACTTTTGTCGGGTTCACTAATTGGGCATCCGTTGCTGCAGTAGACTGCGGATAGACAGTGAGTTTTTCCGATGCGGTGTTATCTTTTTCATTCGTATCGGCGACATCTATGCGTGCCACAACTTCTGTTTCGCCTTCTGTTGTCGGCACCCAGTCCGCCGAAACCACAGTCTCTCCGAGTTTTGGTGTCCAAAGCACTTCAGTTGTAGCGACCTTTTCGTCCTTCACAACGAATTCTGCATTTAGAATCCCGTTGAAAGGCGTTCCAGTGTTCCGAAGCGTTGCACTCAGCCTAACGGGTTCGCCGACCCGCGGCGAGGGCGGGGAAAACCGAAGGCTCTGCGGCACGATTCCAATGCTTGGTCCCGTTGGTCCTACCAAGGCATGGCTCAAAGTCATTACTGAGAAACATGTGGATAAAAAATCGCTTTCAGAGCCGCGCCATCTTCCATCAGGTTCTTGCTGTGTGACCATCATCTGCGCGATCTCGTCATACCAGTTATAGCCAGCGAGTGTGTCTACAGTCGGTGGAATATCACAGAACCTTTGCAATGAGAGTAGATAATAATAAAGCCAGGAATTAGACCCCGGATTCCGAGTTAACGTCCAGTGCTTTTTCACCCATGCGATGCCTTTCTGAATCTGTGAATCATCAACACGGACACCACATGCCCGGAGTGCCCACAATCCAGTCGCCGTCATGCTTCCATAGACCCCTATCGCCCAAGGCGAGCCTTCGTCGACTAAATTGTAGAGCCAACCTCCCGTTTCAGTTTGATTGCGGCGTACCCACTTTTCGGCGCGGTTCCATGTATCCTGTGGAATATCAAGTCCCCACTGCTTCGCGGTATACAGCGCATAGATAACCATGTTCATGTGCGCACCGTCCGCAGAGAAACCGTATCCCCAGCCGCCATCGTCCCGTTCATCCGCGAACTCACTCCCCAAGACAGGCAGCTGCTTTTTAACCAGTTGGTTAACAGCGAATTGCGTTCGATCCCTATACGCTTCATCTTGGGTGGCAACTAATACGGGGATAATTACTGCGAATTGGTAGACAGCGAATTCATTCCAGTTCTGTTCAATCAGAAATTCTAAGCCTTCTTGAACTGCAGGGTCTGATGGGGTGTGTCCCGTTGCGAACAGCGTCTGGAGTGCTAAAGCAGTTTCTTGCGTCTGATCCTCACCGAAGTTCCATGAGGGCCCGGGAATGAAATTTTCTGCTAACCCTTTCAGACTCGCGCCGCAGGTGATGCAGAGTAAAATAAGCTGATTTTCAGTGCCACACTGTAAACAGGTACGGCTATGTTTGCCGCGTTGTGCCTTTATCCAAGTAATCCCTTTCCTGATTGTTTCCTGAATTTGATCTGGTGTAACAGCAGGGAACGTCCGCTTCTCTGCGACAATTGTCGCATGCGTGATGTTGTTTTCTGCGTTCGTTTCTTCAATATGTTCATCACCTGTAGGGTTAACAACGGCATAAATCTCCGTCTGACCGGGTGGCGGTTGCCACCTCGCTTCTACCCGATCTGTCCTGCCCGCTTTCAACTCTAAAATAACATCACTACAGAGAATCTGGAGCGGTTGTGTCGCGGGATCCCCTTCGTAAAGGTCAACGACCAAATCCTCATTCATTGTGGGGGTGCCTTCACCGATATTCTTCACTTCGACCCAGATGGTAATTTCTTCGCCTTCAACCGGATAGGAATTAGAAAAAGTGATACTCTGGGCATCAACATGGAAATCTGGCAATTCTGCAAATCCGCTCGTTGCAAAAAAACCGGCAAAGAAGATTCCGATTGTTAATTTTAATAGCAAGTTCGGAAAACTTACATGCTGTGCCAAAACTGAATACTTAATCATGTTGTACCTCAATATGTGTCTATCGGACCAGATTCACGCCTATCCTCTACGAGGCAAATATCACGACACAATCCCGCGATTTAGTTTCCTGTCCAATATCCAACGGAAAGGGAAGAAGGCTGTGGAATAGGGTTCTTGAATAGTGCTTGACCTGAGGCATTCCATTTACTAATCTCGCCTTGGAAGGTCTCACCGAGCAGGTCTGCTATCCAGATACCATCGTCCGCCGGTGAAAGTGCTATTGCCACGATTGCCATTCCCGCTAAAAATTCATTCTTTTTCGTTCCATCTGGTGCCAAATTTATTAACAGAGATTGTTGAGAAACGACCCAGAGACTTCCATCTATCGGATTGATACGTGGAGAGGTCGGATTCGGAATATCTGTAATCTTTACAAGTTCTGCCCCAGTCGGGGATACCCGCATAAGCACACTGTGTTGGCTATCAGCAATCCAAGCGTTGCCTTCGTAGTCAACGCTTACACCTTTTGGTTCACCCATCGATGGAGCATCTGCGATTTTATTGCCAGCAGCGTCGTAACGTGCGATTGGACCTCGGGCGTTTGTTATCCACGCAGACCCGTCTTTAGGATTGACTGCCACAGCCGGTTCGTGCGCCGCTATTGCCGCAATAACTTGCGTTCCGTCGCCGGATACTTTTTTAACAGCATCAAGTCCAGCGATCCACGCTGAACCGTCTGCCGGATTAATGGCGATCTGGTTCGGACGCGTAATGTCTGGTATCTCGCTAAAAGCACCACTGTTTGGATCATAACGATAGACAGTATTTGCCGCTGAAACCGCAATCCAGACGACACCATCTGCTGGGTTCACTTCTGCAGCACTCGCTTGGGTTAAATTCGGGATAACTGTCGGATCTGCCTGTCCATTAGCATATAACTTATAAATCGTCTCCCCACCGCTGACAACCCAACATTCACCGTTATATTGTCCATAACTGGTAGCAACCGCCAGCCCTAACACCATCACTACCAAAAACAACTTCTTCATCAGTTATATCTCCTCTTTTGCTTTGTGTGCGCTCCGTAAGCGCGCAATGTATAATTCGTTAAGTGCGCGCTCTACGCGCCACTTGTATTTATATATCTTAACATAATTTCCCTTA
>VXZL01000126.1 GCA_009845505.1 Candidatus Poribacteria bacterium
ACGAGACACAATACACCCCCCGGTACTAACGCAAACTATTTATTAATGAATCACCCCGGAAATATTTATTAAAATAATAATAATAACAACGGCAATAACGGAAACGATGGAAACAGTAATAACAACGGCAATAACGGAAACGATGGAAACAATAATAACAACAACGATAATAATGGGAGTTCAGATGATGGACACGGATGGATTATCTGGGTATACTACCCAGAGGGAACGAATCCTGAAGCACCACCGACCCTTAGCGAGAGCGGCGTAACGGTTACGATCAATGGAAAACAGTTAACAGATAGCGATATAACCGGTTTCGCACAATTCATCGGCACCGGTGGCGAAACAGGCATTCAGTTTTTCTATCCAACGCAGTCCGCAGAACTTTTAGACCTAAAAGTGCGACTCGAAGGGGTAGTCGATGCTGATGAGACAGCAAAATTCAACATAAACTACTTGTGGAAATCGCAACAATAATCCTTTTCTATCACACTGCCCTCCGAACTTCCAACAAAATATTAACACATCCATCGGAGCATTTTTTGTAACCCCCTTACGAAAAATAACGTTTCCTCTTAAGGAAAGATTTTCCAAATTCGTAACTCACTGAGAACAGCCCTTAACGAGAAAAGACCACCAAGCCAAAGTCCAAAACACATTTCTGCGTCGATCTTGCTTGGAGGAGGAAAATTATCGTGTTCTTTAATAAATCACTGTACGCTTTCGTTTTTGCTGTGTTACTCATCTCCGGACTCGCTTTCTTCGCAATACCCGCAACAGCAGTTGTGACACCAGTACTGTCGGTAACAGATGTGGATGAGGACACAACGGGTATACAGGTATACGGCATCAGAGCTGAGTCGGTTCCCTTCGAGTTAACTGTCACGTTTCAGGATCAAGGTACGAATGCTGAGGTAACCGGCTTTGGTGTTGATGATATCGAATTGTTTGCCGCAGATAGCAGCGGCAACATTGTGGAGGGCGGAGCAAGTGCCGCGTCTGTTTCCTCTAATGCTGATGGTAGTGTCTACACAGTGACAATCATTGCCGAAGAAAATATTGAGAGGGTCCGCATAGGGGTGGTACGCAATGCTGCGAAGACCCCTGGTAGATTAGTCGGTGAGAGCGTCGAGGGGCTGGAAGCTACTGATCCCGCTGACATAATAATCGTCAACATAGTGCGGAGTGCCGCACCACCCCTCACCTTATCCGACGATATGTCTATTAGCGGTCAGGGCCCCTTTACCGTTACCTTAACCTCAACGAAAGCCATCACGCTGACGCGCACAGATATTGATGTCAAGGGTGGATATATTCCAACGGATGGGCTCTCATCCGATGCCACGAAAAAAGTCTGGACGGTGACAATCGTCCCCGGGCCAAATGTGAAAGTGGTCGTAATTGATCCGACACCTACTGGTACCTATATTTTCCGGAAAGGCACGTATACCGTGGGCCCCCAAACAATTCGGCAAGGAAGCGTTAGAGACCTCAATGGGAAAGTAACTATCAGCGAGATTATGTTCGCTACTGATGAAGGGGTAAACGAAATCCAGTGGATCGAAATTTTTAACAACTCTGATACCGAAACTGTTGTCCTTGATGCTGATGACGGTTGGGAGTTGATTATTGAAAACTATAACGATCCAGAGTGGACCACGATTTCGCGCTTCGGGACGATTAATTTTAAAAATAAGGGCAACGTCAAAACCATTCCCCCGAGGCAGACAATGCTAATCGTCTCGGCACGCGGTAGGAATTCAGATAACACGCACTTTAAATCTACCCGCGTCTTCGATGTCTATGCAGAACTTGCAACTGAATTTGGTATGAACAGCCGGCGCGACCCTTTTTTGCATCCAACCAAAGGATTCCACATCCAACTCGTTGATGGGCAAAATGAACTCGCCGACAAAGTCGGAAACCTGGATGGAAGAATCCGGACTGCTGATAAACCCACATGGCAACTGCCCAATGGCTGGACAAAAGATGGCGACCGCACTTCAATCGTCCGAAGATATTCGGGCAGCGGGATAGGCCGCGATGGCACCCAGCGAAAAGGATGGATACCCGCGGCGGAAACCAACTTCTCGTACCTATCTAAAAAGAAAATTGAAACTTGGTACGGTCTCAGTAACGACTACGGCAGTCCCGGTATCCACGCCGGCGGGGCACTTCCTGTCCAACTCTCTCACTTCCGACCCGAACGCACGGCGATGGGGACAGTTCTCATCAAGTGGACCACCGAATCCGAGGTGGACAACGCCGGATTCAATATCCTACGGAGTCAAACCCAAACGGGTGTGTTCAAAATTATCAATACACAACTGATCCCCGGTGCAGGTACAACAGCAGAACGGAATATCTATATCTGGACAGACACAACTGCCAAGCCAAATGTTGTCTACTATTACCAGATTGAGGACGTATCTTTTGCCGGAGAACGACAAATCTTAGTTACCAGTCGGCTCAAGGGGACAATCTCTGCCAATGGCAAACTCACCACTCGGTGGGCAGGATTGAAATCTCAAGATTAATAGGACTTGTGCACGCAAAGACCCCTAGGTGCAGTTTTGCGGCGGGCTCGCCCCCGGTTCATGCCATACGGCATTCATACCGTTGATTTTGATTTATGCGACGTGCATTCTAACCGCATCTTAAGAGGGCCTCACTCATCAAGTTGATGCACAACAGCAAGCGGGGTCGCCGCGAGTAAACCTGCATCAATGGGAATGATAACGCCAGAAATCCATTTCGATTCGTCACTGGCGAGAAACACGGTTGCCCACGCCACATCCCAGGCGGTTCCCTCGGTTCCAAGCGGCCCAATGCGCCGCCGTCGTTCTCGTTCTGCTTCACTCAGATACGGCGCAGGAAACGAGGCATAAAGGTGTCCAGGCGCGATACAATTCACACGGACGTTGTCGCGTCCGTGGTGAACTGCCATGACTTTTGTCGCAGAGATCATCCCACCTTTCGCAGCCGCATAAGGTACATTTCTTGATGAACCCGCACGCAATGCATCAATTGACGAAACATTGATAATCGAACCACCACCTGCCTCAGCCATTCGCGGGATAGCGTGTTTGCACGCCATAATCATGCTTTTGAGGTTGACATCCATCACTCTGTCCCACTTCTCTGCGTCAACCTGTGTGACCATTCCGGAGCCACCGAGTCCGACGTTATTAAACAGCACATTCACTTTACCGAAATGTGCAACCGCGGCTTCCACCATCCCCGCACACGCTGCTTCTGTTGACAAATCCCCGATAAATATAGCGGCTTCACCACCCGCTGCCTCAATTTCTGCAAGGGTCGCGTTAGCGTTCTCTGGTGAGATGTCAGCCAGCAGCACCTTTGCCCCTTCTCTCGCAAAGAGCATGGATGTCGCATAGCCGGTACCGTCAACTTCACCCTTTTTGCCAGCACCCGTAACAATCGCAACCTTCCCGTTCAATCGATCCATAGTTTTAATCCATCATAAATGGTAATTGGCTGTTGGCTATTGGCTATTGGCAATGGATTATGAGTCTATGTTTTGGGTAGTGGGTTAAAAGGGATGGAGTAACAATCAACACGCTTTCCCATACCCATAACTCACAACTGATTGCCGACTGCCGACGGCTGACAGCCATAAGCCAACTGCTAATCGCTAATCGCCAGTTTATCGTTAATTTCCTTCTGGTAGCCTTCCAATTCGCAGTTTTCAATCTCTGCGATTGTCACAGGGCGGCCGAACCATCCCGATTCGTACACTGCCATACAGATGGCTTCAGAACGCATGCCTTCGACAGCGTCCACTTCAGGTTTATCGCCACTCCGAATCGCATCGGCGAAGTATTTCAACTCAATCGCCACGGTATCTTCAACGCCGCCGGGGAAGTAGTATTCCTGTTCCGAATCGCTGAGGTTATCTGTGAATTCTTTCATCAAATCGTCGTTAGAAATCGGTTCGCCGCCACGTGGTACTAACCCGAGGTTCCAATCCAACGCCCCCTCACTGCCGTAAACGGTGTGCTGACGGAAGTGGTGCCCTGGTGCCGAACCAACCCATGTCCACTGTGCTGTAACGCCTTGTTCGAACTTGATGGTAGCAATCATCGCGTCTTCAACATCAACGGCATACCCCCCCTCTCTTTCTGCCGGATTATCGTAACGATAGGGTTCATAAGCCTTGTTAATGGCGTAAACCTCTTCAGCTTCCATACCGAGAATATAGCGCATCAGATCAGTGAAATGTACACCACCGTCTAATGCCCAACCCCCGCCTGCATCCATCTTGAAGTTGCGCCACCCCCATTTCCCCAAGTTTTCGCCAGCCTCTATCCAGAAAAACATCCGCGGGTCACCAATACGCCCTTGCGCAATTGCCCAACTCCTCGTCCGCTGGATGCGTGCTAGACGATAGTTCTCAGCGACAGAGACAATCTTATTGTTTCGATCCGCTGCTTCCATCATCAGTTTACATGCCCGCATCGTAATGCCAAACGGTTTTTCAATAATAACATGCTTCCCCGCATCAAGCGCAGGCACAGCCAGCGTGTGATGCACACTGTGAAGCGCGCAGATGTCAACACACGCCAAATCCGGGTGTTTCTCCAGCATCTCATCAAGTTCTGTATAAACTGCCGGTTTCGTACCACCTTGAAACGCGTGTGCCTGATTGGCACGTTCTTCGGCATGTTCGGATACGATGTCGCACGCCCCTACGATTTCATAGTCCCGCAACCCTTTAGACCAGAGTTCTTGGTATGCCCTCATGTGCGCGCCGGACATCCCGCCACAACCGACTAAACCCATTTTAATCCGTTCTGCCATGTAGACCTCCTTATGCATCCTACTCACAATTCGCGCACGTCCACCGTACGCCTACATCAGGATACACGAAATTATATGTGATACACAGTCC
>VXZL01000401.1:0-645 GCA_009845505.1 Candidatus Poribacteria bacterium
CTTCTGTAGGAGGGATTTCCTAATCCCGACCTCTTGCTGTCTGAGCGAGTGCCAGTCCGCGATGTCTCGGCGAACATCCTCAAAAAACCGACAATTGAATGGCTCTGCGTTAGAAAATGTGTAAGGTTTTGGTAAAAATTTGAAGCGCAGTTGAAACAATTTCATTTGAAAACGAGCTGCGGATGTGCTATTCTGTTAATGAGGTGATTTCTATATTTGGGAGGGATACACATGCCAGTTCATTGGAGAGATCACATTGTTAGCACGCCGGATATATTGCGTGGTAAGCCACGTATCAAGGGAACACGAATCTCTGTAAGCCTTCTCCTCGGATATTTAGCAGCAGGTCATACAATAGATGAAGTGATCGCTGAGTTCCCCGATATCAAAGCGGTACAGATTCAAGCCTGTCTTGATTACGCGCGGGAATTAGCGGAATTTGAGGAAGTTGCCTAAAGGTCTTGAGACAAAAATACAGGCATACCTTGAGCTCTTGAAAATAGAACCGTGAAAATTAAGGTTTTCTGTATTCCCATTAGAAACGATAAAATTCCTGTGCATTTTCAGACAAGATTTTACGTGCCAACGATTGCGGCAACTGTGCAGGGAAAGCCTCTTCTGGAGAATCATAGTGCCAGTGAGGAT
>VXZL01000401.1:655-4906 GCA_009845505.1 Candidatus Poribacteria bacterium
ATCAGCATATCTTCCGAATCAAGTTGCCCCACAATCTGAAGCAAATCTGCTGCTGACGGAGGCGCATCAATCGGCTGAAACGTCATACGGATATGTTCTCGGATATACGCCGATGGCGGTCGCTTCACCCACGGGGTCAACCCGCGCAAACCGCGCCACTCTTTATCGAATCGCCACATCAGCGACGGCATCCATGTAACCCCCGTTTCGATGAGTGCGACGCGTAGGTCAGGAAACTTATCAAAAGCACCCTCCGACACAAGACTCAACACTTGCGCCTGAAACACCTGCGACATACCGACGTATTCCTCTAAATACGTTGAGGGCCATCCTACAGATGTCGGCGGTAATCCCGGCGCGCCACCGTAATGAATGCCAACAACGAGACCATGGCGCACAGCCGCGGCATAGATAGGGTGATAGCGTCTATTGCCATAAGGTGCTTGTGATCGGGCAGGTAGCATAATCTGTACAAATCCCGGATGTTCACCTAAACGCTCAATTTCCCGGACGGCGAGTTCAGGATTTTGACTTGGAACAATCAAGGACCCGCGTAAACGCGGTTCAGGATCAAGCCAGTGTTCAATCTGCCAGTCATTGACTGCTGAAGCGAGTGCTGCTGCAAGGTCCTCATTGTGTACGCTTTGTACACGGAACCCACAAGTAAGTATACCGTATTCAACCTCCCAGAGATCGAGCGCATGCTTGCGTAAAAGTGCTAAATCCGATGCGGGACGATCTTCTATCGGATGTGTAATCTCTGGACGCGTGGAGGTCGGAACACCTTCTGGATAGTCATTCGCATCCGGTCCAGGAAAGCCGGATTCTTCGCAATAGTCGCACCAGTAGTCGGGTAGGTACGGGTAGAGCATTTCGAGGGACGGGAGTCGGTTGTGGAGATCGCAGTCGATTATAGGCATTCCAGCCTGAACGAAACTTGGTTTGGAATTCTCGGTATCCATATATTTTTCCTTTTAGGTTGCTCTATTAATTCTTTATTTTCCGCCATAAGTGTGCCAAAATAGTATAGGTTCATCTTCACATTCTTGTGCTTTTATATAGTGAACAAGTCCCGCTAACGTTTTGCCGGTATAGGTATTTTCGAGCGTAATACCTTCACATTCAGCCATCAGTGCTACCGCACGCATACCTGCTTCCGTTGGGATGGCGTATCCCTTTCCGAAATCGTCGTGCCAGAGTTCAATGCGTCGTGGATTGATGTAATCGACATCCACCGCACCGATGAGCCGTAAGGTCCGCTTGACCATACGGGAGATTGCCCACGAATTCGCGACGACCCGGTCGGCGACACGAATACCGACAATTTGGGTTCGCAATCCGGCAAGTCTCACACCGACTATTAAGCCCGCAATGGTGCCACAAGTCCCCACCGGCACGAAGATAAACCGCGGCTCTGGCATAATGCCTTCCTCAATCTGTGATTTCAACTCCGAAACGGCTTTCACGTAGCCAACGGAACCGAGTGGAGAAGAACCTCCCGCTGCGATAAAATAACGTTCCTCTCCGATTCCAAGCACCGTCTTCATCTGTTCATACCCGTAACGGGCAAACATGGTATGCATGTGTTGTACCTCGTGAACCCGGTCTGCTTGCTCACAGATTGTACGGTAGTTTGTTTCAGAATACTCAGTAGGCGGTTGTTTAAAGAGTAGGCATTCCACGTGGAAGCCAGATGCTTTGCCGTAAACAGTTGTCGCTCGGACGTGATTAGAGCCTGTTGGACCGATTGTAAAGAGTGTTTTCCTTTCAGTTCCCTTCGAGTGTGTTTGCGCTGCTGCGAACATATACTCCAGTTTGCGCACTTTATTGCCACCACCCAGTGGACCGCTTAGGTCATCACGTTTTATCCAGAGCGATTCGAGTCCAAGGGCGCGCGCAAGATTTGAAAGACGCTGCACAGGGGTTGGAAAATTTCCAAGCGAAAGATATGGAATTGATTCAATCATTTTTTTACGTAAAGGACGAAAATAAATAGATACAAAAACGCTCTGCCTTTGCTGGTGAGGTGTCCTAACCTCACTCCGCAATGCCGCTCTCAATTATTTGACCTGCCACGTGTCTACCGAGTGCAGCAACAGTCAACGTTGGTGGTATTCCGATAGAGGTCGGAAAGAGACTCGCATCGGCAACAAATAAGCCTGGTACTGCATGGGATTCTCCTGAAAGTTTAACAACGGCTTTGTGCCTGTCCTCTCCCATCCGAAGTGTGCCTTGCGGGTGACTTGATGCCATCATAATATCGTTTGGTGCGATGCCGCGTTGACGAACAATTTCAAGATCCTTCTCTGTTTTGATTGGGAGGTGTTCTGTGTAGGGCATAACAATCTCTCTGGCACCTGCAGCGAAGAGTAGTGTGGCAGCATTAATTGCCCCTTCCACCAATACCCGTTTATCTGAGCGCTGCAGACGATATGAGATATTTGGGGTGCCCTTGTGATTTATGGATACCCGTCCCGTTGTTCTATCGTGTAGGAGGACAAGAAGCGCAGCGATATGTTGGTAGTGTTCCATCAGTTCTTGATGGCTTCTACCGAATCCCGGCAGGCTTGCTGCAACGATCATCTGGGACCCGAAAGCAGGCATGAGCAGGTAACCGCTATCTGGTGAACGTCTCAGGTCAAGAAACTCGTCAATATAGTAACTTTGCGGGATACCAAGATGTCCATCGATCGTTTCATTGAAGACTCCACCTACAAAGATGGCAGGATGCAGATGGAGGTTTCTTCCGACCTGTCGGTTCGTATTCGGTAACCCGCTTTTTAACCAGAGTTGTGGTGAGTTGATAGCACCTGCCGCTAACACCACTGCCCTGCTTTCAACGTAAAGTGTACCTGATGGCAGCTGCGCCGAAACACCGACGGCTCTCTTATGTCTTACATGGATTTTCTCTGCTACGCAGTTACTGTACAGTCGTGCCCCCGCTGCAAGTGCCAAAGGGATATATGTAACCGCCATGCTCTGTTTGCCTGTTCTTGTCGGTTCAGTCTGAATAGATTTGGAATCAGGACATCCAAAGAGACACCTCGCGCCACACATAACGCAAGCACCGCGATTATGCCTTTGCAATCCACCGCGCCACCTCATCCGATCACACCCGCGGCGGATAACGGCATTTAAGCGATTTACATCTGTTTCTTGCATCTGTGTAACACCGAGCGTCTGCTCCACCTGATCAAAGTAGGGCCATATCTCTCGAACGCCCCATCTGTCCAGTAGGACTTGCGGGGGACGGACCGCATAGCAGAGGTTATGTACTGTTGAACCGCCGACACCTCTCCCTTGTGAAATAACAATCGCACCGTCGCGTGTAGACCGTAGACCGCTATCCCAGAAAAGACGACGGAGCATTTCCGGTTCATAAGTGCCAAAGGTGGTTGGATCATGATGTTCTCCCGCCTCTAAAATGATTACCGAGAGGCCCGCCTCGGCGAGTTCCTTCGCAACAACCGCACCACCAGCACCGGAGCCGATAACGCATACGTCGGCAACCTCTTTCTCCTCTATTTTCTTTTTACGCTGTGAAAAGCGAGCAGCGTTAAGGACACTGGAAATCCGGGATTGAGATTTATTCATAATACTGAAAACTGACGACTGACAACCGATAACTAATTAATAGACATCATTTCATATCTATGATAGCATATCTACACGCGTCTATCAACCCACTAAGTTTCAAGCGGCAAAGGAGAGTAACCATGGAATTTGTTCAGTTGACAGAGGCACACCGTCAAGAATTTGAGGAAAACGGCTATCTCATCGTGCGTTCCGCAATTGATAGCGACATGATTGATCGCTTGACAGGAACCGGGGATCGACTCATGGCGTCATTTGAATACCACGGCTATTACGCGCATCGGCGGTACGGGCTGGTGCAGGAACCCGCCTTCGCTGACCTTGCGACACAGTCAAGGGCTGTCCCATTAATCCTTCAACTGCTCGGTACAAATATCCATATTACCAACACCGCGCTTATCTACAAACATCCACAGGCACCCGAGAAACCCGACAACCGCAATTGGCATCGGGATGTTGGTGTACATTTGGACGTTGGACATCAAGGGTGCCCGCGCGTTGGATTGAAGGTCGGCTACTGCTTAACAGATTTCAGTGTGCCGAACTCAGGGGCGACATGGTTTATCCGAAAAAGCCATAAGTTGAAAGAACCCCTGCGTATCCCTGAAGGCGAAGTGGATCCGCCGGTGTATGATGAACCACTACTCCGAGCAGGCG
>VXZL01000687.1 GCA_009845505.1 Candidatus Poribacteria bacterium
AAACTTGGATAAAATTTGCTAAATTGTGGTCTGAATAAACGGTGGCACTTCAAGTCTGGAGAGGATGTCAATTGCTGTTCTGATTTAGCGGTAATTTGGAAAGAGATAGTAATACAATGCCAAAGTGTGTTAGTTTTTTTGACAAACATTTTTTGAGTCCTGCTTGCGAAGAGTTAGGGAATAAAAAATTTTGGGAGATCCGAAGATGCAAAGAAACAATCAATTACATCGTTCTTACGGTCTGGCTACGGGCTTTTTGAAAGATATCATTCAACGCTGTCATCAACAGCGAGAAAAATCGCTTCGACAACGCAAAACAATCGTAATACCTGCTCTCTACAAGGACTATCCTTATCATTTCAGAGTTCATTGTGCGCGTGCCCACGCTATAAGGCTTTATGATTTGGAACAGGCAGACATCTCCTTTATGCCGATAGGACACGCACCCAAGTTCGACCACGCTCCCGGGAATTTCGGCGGCGACCGATTCCTAAGACGCCAAGGCACCCAAAACTGGTCCCCGAAGAGATGGTTTGCGTCGTGGGGGATTCAGATTTATACCGGCAGACCCTCCGGACGCAACGGCGCAGAATGGCACGACATCGATTTTCAGTACAATGCGCTCTGTGCCACACCAGATGCTGTTCTTTCCTGTATTGAGGCACTTGTCAACTCCGCTGCGAATCCACTATTAACACTGACGAAGTCCGGCGGGCTCCGCTT
The DNA here is from genome assembly GCA_009845505.1 of Candidatus Poribacteria bacterium. Lineage (GTDB taxonomy): Bacteria > Poribacteria > WGA-4E > WGA-4E > WGA-3G > WGA-3G. The sequence continues at coordinate 724 of VXZL01000687.1, forward strand.
TTCTTGTAGAATTGCAAATTATCTCCATCCGAACACTGATGAGGCAAAGCAGCATATCCGCAAACACACACCAACTGCCGAAGATCCGTATCACCGCGAGGTATACCTTGAGATTCGTGGCGACGAAAGTTACAGCCGTTGGGATGGACGCTATGAGATTCTGCTTGGGAATCTGTTGGATCCACCAATTATCACCAAAGAAGTTATCTTCGCTCCGATTGACGCGCTTCGTGACGCGCTACATGAACCCGTTCCCCCCGTGGAAGACGATTTAAAGCCTGTACCTCAAGCAACGCCTGTCAAACTTCTAACACCCGATCCTGTAGATGAGCAGATAATTGCGGTGCGGGAAGGCAAACTCAGTCCGTTGGCAATAAGGCGTCCTACACCGGTGCTGCAGAAATCAGAACTTAAGGGCTCCTCAGATCCTTCACGACAGCCATCTAATTTACACGTTCCCGAACATGACGAGAAAACAGGTTGGCTTTACGCGGTTGACGACGTGGGAACTCGTCTTTCGTTTCGCCGAATTAGTATATCGAAAGACCTATTGAAGGCGTGGAGTGTCGACTGGCACGGGAAGACTTTGGGTAACTTTGCTAAAGCTTTACTGAATGCTTTAGAGAGCAAAAATGAGCTGTACGAGAATCCTGTTGGACGGGTTCGCATGACGGTGGCAGCATTTGCGGGGCAAGCAGAAATACTCACTGAGCAGATGCGGGAAGAAAATCCGAATCAAACACTTTGGCATCAACTGGAAAGTTACTTTCGGCATTACAAGCGTGATGCCGATGCCCCGATGGTATGGGATGACGACTTGCTGCAGTTCTGGTTGCCATCGGTCTCGGATGCAGCACAGCAATTTTCAGATGATACGGCGAAAAACGGCACATCGAAACCGTGGCTGTCGGGAAACCGAGTCTTCCAAATTCGCACCGGTATCTACTCAATGCACCATATTTTGAACTACGACAACAGTTGGGATTACCTGCGGTTCTCTAAGATTGGAAAGCGGTTTTTCGACGGGATTCGCGCAGAAATAAAGAAGAATTCAAATACCCAACATGTCGTTATTTGCGGCGAAATGTTGGCTACATGGTTAGAGAATACTGTGCTAAAGGAAAACGTCTGTTACCGGAGTCATATCAAAAGGGCAGTAAATGCTAACGCGCTAAAGAGCGAGTTTGAGTTGGCAGATGTCATCTGGATTGTCGGCGCACCTTACTGGCCCCCGCAACTTATGTGGAAGCAGGCACAGATACTATTTGGCGGAGACGAGGAACCGCTCTCTTATGATGTTGAAATGAATCCTTATCGCTATAAAGACACGCGGATCCAAGGGTTATGTGAACAGAACATAGTTGGTATTCTCACAAAGATTATACAGCAAGTCAGGTTAGATTGCTTCTCAAACAAGACAGTCGTATTACTCACGGGTATGCCGCCGAATATCACCGACAGACCTGAAACGCTCCTCTTTGATTGGGAAGATTTTGAGGTCGCCGGTGGGTTAGACAAGCTCCCCGAGGTTATAGCTGAACGCGAGCGGTTTGAGACCAAACGGGACAATCTCACTGCAGAATCTGATAGGCAAACAGTAGAGGATGTCTTGGGAATCTCCAGAAGTCAGGCGAATCGAGTATTGATGAAGTTGAGAGGTGGAAAAATCGAACGCGTTCCTTTTTACGCCCAGATTCACGCGCTTCTTGAAAGCGGCGAGAAAACGACATCAGAACTCATTGACGCTATTGACGGACATCCAGGTGCAGTAAAGAATGAGCTCAAGCGTCTTGTTGATGCCGGTGAAATTGTAAAGGTCCGACGGGCAGTCTATGCGCTGCCGTCAGAATAGATATACCAAGTGCGAAGAGGCAGCCTTTAAAACAAAAAGGATTGTTATGCAAAAATTACGGATCGAAGGCGCAGTACATACCAATTCGCTCGGCATGCAGTTCGTCAGAATTGAACCCGGTACCTTCATGATGGGTTCAGAGAACGCTGCATTATCGGATGAATTGACGGATGGAAAGGCACACCTCCGAGATGGCGATTGGGACGAAAAACCGGTACATCAGGTAACGCTCACTATGCCCTTTTATTTCGGGATTTTTCAGGTTACCAATGCGCAATACGAAGAATTCCAGCCGTCACACAGTGAGCTCCGTAGCAAGCTTGGCTTTTCACGGGACGATGACGAAGCCGTTGTATTTGTGGATTGGCACGACGCGACGCGCTTCTGTGAATGGCTCTCTGAAAAGGAGGGATTCCCTTATCGACTGCCGACTGAAGCCGAATGGGAGTACGTATGTCGGGCAGGCACAACAACCCATTTCCATACGGGTGATACCTTACCCTCCGATTTCCACAAAAACGTTGGAGAGAGTTGGTACCCAGACGCTGGACGGAGCCGCGGGGCAGAAGAAGTGATGCCGCTCCATATCGGACAAACACCCCCCAACGCCTGGGGTGTCCACGATATGCACGGAAATGTAGAGGAGTGGTGTCGAGATTGGTCTGGACCTTACGAACCGCATCCACAAGTCGATCCGGTCGGTAGAGAGACCGGTCTATATCGTGTTACACGGGGTGGCAGTCATTCAACATTACTCTGTTATTTACGGTCTGCAAATCGGATGGCGGCGGTACCTGAAGATAAACACTGGTATATCGGGTTTCGCGTCGTTTGTGGTGAAGTCCCGCAAGCAGCACCTACACCTGCACCGAAGGTCGCATTGTGGGGACGGAATGTCAAACAGGAACCCGCAAGTGCACCCGCGCCAGAAACACCTTATTTCGCTGAACCGATACCCTACGTTAAAATCCCGGAAGGTTCAAACGGACCGCTCTTCTCAGCACACAATCATGTTCCATCAATCACTGAATGCTCAAACGGTGATATGTTCACGGCGTGGTATTCGTGCGTAACAGAGCGCGGACGTGAATTGACGGTTGCTGCAAGCCGATTGCGATTTAGCGAAACGGAATGGGAGCCCGCTGAACCCTTCTGGGGTCCGCCTGATCGCAATAATCACGCCACTGCTTTATGGCGAAACGAAAACGGACGGATTTATCATTTCAACGGTCTTTCTGCTGCCGCGACGTGGGGTCCCTTAGCATTAGTGATGCGCTATTCCGATGACAACGGCGCGACGTGGTCGAAACCGCGCTTCATCTCACCCGAACACCGGCTCCGACACATGCCGATTACCTCTGTCTTCCGCAGAGAGAACGGTTCTATACTCCTCGCCTGCGATGCAGTGAGCGGTGGAGACGGAGGCACTGCAATATGGCTTTCCGACGATGATGGAGAGACGTGGTACGATCCGGGGGCGGGGCAACCTATTCCCGAATTCGCCGAAGGAAAAACCGGAGGTTGGATTGCTGGCATACACGCAGCTGTCGTCGAACTCACGGATGGAAGGCTCTTGGCTTACGGTCGCGGCGATACTATTAACGGACGAATGCCAAAAAGCGTCTCCGCAGATGACGGCAAAACGTGGCACTATAGCGCAAGCCAGTTTCCCGTGCTTTCGGGTGGGCAACGCTGCGTGCTTTTGCGGCTTCAAGAGGGACCCATCTTCTTCGCCTCTTTCACAGGGGATCGGCGCGAACCGACACCGATGCCGATTGTCGATACCTCTGGAAACGAACGTCTCGCTACGGGACTTTTTAGTGCGTTGTCCTACGACGATGGCGAGACATGGAAACATATCCGTCCGGTTACAGACGACGGGGCAGATCGAGACATGGAAACGCTGGATGGACGCCCCTTTACGATGGGACTCAACAGTGCCGAACCGGGTGGTTACCTCGCTGTCTGCCAAGGGCAAAACGGGATTATCCATCTGATTAGCAGCCGTCTACACTATAGATTTAACCTTGCATGGCTGCAAAAGCCACCGCCATCAGAAGCGAAAGATTATCTGCTTCAAACTGATAGAAGTAGATACCACTGGTAACACGTTCGCTAACTGTGTTGAGACCATCCCAATACGCTGCACGACTCCGACTCGTGTAGTACCGCGCACACTGGTGTCTGAGATTCTCAACGACATTGGCAAGTGGACGCGTGTTAACAATCGGATTCCCCGAAAGCCTTAGCTCTCTGAGATTCTCTAAACCCGACTGGATTGGGAAGCGGATTGTCAAGTGAGGTCGGGAAACCTAACCCGCCAGGT
>VXZL01000333.1 GCA_009845505.1 Candidatus Poribacteria bacterium
CCAAACGGTGTTCCATTTCCATCTCCACATCATTCCGCGATGGGAAGGGGACCCACTACGGTTGCCGTGGCGACCCAGCGAAGGGGATATGGCAGAGATTGGCAACATTGCGGCAAAAATTCGAGAGGCTTTGTAAAGGTAGGAGGTCGATAATTAAAAATATGAATATCTTAATTACTGCTGCCGGTTCTGAACTGGCACGCAATCTAGCTGAAAGGTTGGCTGAAAAACATACACTCCGCTTAACAGAACTACATCCTATCGAAAATACTGTCGGGACTTTCGTGCAAAGCGAACTTGGGCATGATGAGACGACCGATGAACTCGTCCGCGATATCGACACTATTATCCATATTGCTGAAGTGCCATCCCAATGCCTCTCTGAAGCCGGTCAACCCGACAATTACGCAATTGACTATCAGACGCGCTGCACCTATAATCTACTCATGGCAGCATCAGCAGAAGGTGTAAAGCATGTCATTTACGCAAGTACGCTCCGCCTCTTTGAGCAGCACGGCGAAGACTGGACGGTCACGGAGAGTTGGCGACCCCAACCCGCTGTCGATAGTTTTGTGCTTTCAAAACACTTGGGTGAATTTACATGTCGAGAATTCGGACGCGAAAGGAAACTCAACGTGACATGTCTCCGACTCGGCAATCTTGTCACTGCTGAGACCGCGGCAACTGCCGATTTTGATGCTATGTGGTTGGAGATGAATGATGCAGTCGCGGCTTTCGAGTGCGCTCTCAATTCTTCCGCAGCGTGGCAAATCTTTCACATTCAGTCAGAGTTCCCTGGATCTCGCTTCTCAGTCGGGAAAGCCAAGTCACATCTGGAGTTCAATCCGCAATTCGTACCCTCACAATCTTAAAAGTAGTAGGCACACTCCCGGGGAATGCCATAAGGCATTCATACCGTTGATTTGTGCCGCAACGACAGGAGGTATACCAATGAAAGTGCTTATTTTAGGGGGTAACGGTTATCTTGGACCGCATGTCGTCAAAGCCTTAGAACCTTACTACACCTTACGCATCACGGACATCAACGAGATTGAGACGAAACATGAATCGATGCATATTGATGTGGGTTCACTGGATCAGGTCATGCATGCTGCTGAGGGAATGGACGCAATCCTCAATTGCTCCGTACTCCGACACGACCGACAATTGGCTTTTGATGTTAGCACACGCGGGTGTTATAATACAATGCGTGCCGCCGTCGAACACGGCATTCGCCGTGTGATTAACACGGGACCCCACTTTACAATTCAAGGCGACAGTTATACCACTTTTGATTATGAGATTAATCCCGAGGTCCCACCGCATACAAGCACCGGACTCTATCCAATAACCAAAGGACTCGGACAGGAAATTTGCAAAGTCTTCACCGAACATTACGATATCTATGTCCTCTGTTACCTGTTTCTGAGTTTCCGTGAGCATGAAGATCAAGCCGAAGGCACGGATCTCAATCCATTTTCTGTCAGTTGGCGAGACGCAGGTGAGGCATTCCGGCTCGGTTTGGAAATTGATCTCGAAGAACTCCCGTCGCGTTGTGAAATTTTCAATATCTTCGCCGATCTACCACATCAGCAGTTTTCTAATCTCAAAGCGAAACACATCTTAGGGTTCACACCACAGGACAACTTTGAACGGATGTGGCATAAGAGAGATTAGGTAATGAAACTTCAACTCCTTGCACATCGGGGCGGTATGGGCCGCGCACCGGAAAATACCCTTGCCTCCTTTAAACAAGCATTGGCAGACGGTGCCGATGGATACGAGTGCGATGTCTGCCTCACCCAAGACAAACAACCTGTGTTAATTCATATCGGCTTCAACAGCAACAACATTCGGGAAGCCACTGGATGTTCGACACCTCTCAACCAACTTACTTGGGAAGATGTACAACATCTGACATCGGTTACTTCCGACGAATCTGTAGCACACCTTGATGATGCACTCCGGTTTACACGAGAAAACCAGATGCCGTGCTTTGTTGAACCAAAGGTGGACGCGCCAGAACTACTTCCTATCATTGTGGAACGAATACGCCACTTTGATGTTGTCCATCTCGTCAGCATACTCACCTTTTACATCAGAAAGCATTTACTTCTTGATGCCAAGCGTTTGGAGCCGAAATTGAAAACGAGCGCAATCCTCATCAATCCGATGGCGAACTTCCTCAAGGCAGCTACGCTGATTGAGGCAGACCGTATGATCTTAGGTTGGAGTGGAATTAATCACTTCGGACTCTATAATACCTTCACGCGTGCTGTTACACGTCAAGTCAAGCAACTTCGGGCAAACGGCATTGTTGTTGAGGCTGGATTTATCAAAACAGCGAAGGACGTGGCGTGGGCGATCTCTCCACATAAAGCAGGGGGTGTTGATGGCTTATGGGTGGACGATGTCCCTTACATCAGGCGCTGCCTCCAAGAACTTGAACCTTAAAAATTCTCAGTAGGGAAACCATTCATGGTCTCCTGTTTTCGCGAAAATTTATGAGGTCAGAAAAACACATGAATATTACCGTCTGCAACCCACTTTTAAGAACGCCACTTTCTCTTATCGTTGACGATTCGTGTCCGGTAGTCAATCTTACTTATTACTGGATCCACCAGCGACACGCCTGGAAAACACGCCACCAGCCCGGTGTGTCCCCTGACCGCTGGGAGGGTGATGCTTTTGAGTTAAAAAAAATGCCACCCACAATTCCCGCGGATTTCGCCTGGGAATGGGCAGAATGGTGTGCAGAAAATGGTGTGAAAGGCAAATTTAGCCTCATCCCATATCCTGCCGGAGTTGGCCGTGTTGACGAGGGATTTCCTGATTTCCCGGTCCGCGAATATCAGGCATGGCTGCGAATTTACCGGGAGATCATCTGGCCCAACTTCGATTTGACGCCGGAGATGCTTACCCATACTGCCGTCGTTGATCTCGACACATTCACCCTTACCGAAGAATGGGAACAGGTCGAATGGGTGGATCCGCCTGTTGATAACAGACTGACAGACTACATTATCACGGCGATGGAAATGCTGGATAACGTCGGTATTCCATGTGAAGGTGTAACGAGTCCCGGAGCTTTCGGAAAGCGTCAAGAGGCAGCGTATGCGAAGGCAGTGCTAACCGCTTCACAGCACGTCAATAACAACCCGCGTCCGTTTTATTTTCTCTGGCTCAAACACGATGAACTTCCAGATGTCCCAATCTGGTATGCTGAAAAAGAGAAAGGGATAGCGATTGCCAGTATCGTTTCGTGTGCAGGGGATTGGTTCGGGGGTTGGACAGGATACGATTTGGGAAGTGCTGACCGGTTCATCACAGAGGACTTGCAAGGTGGACGACTCCCGCCGATTCTCGAAAAAGAACTGCCGTGTGTCCTCGTCGGACACTGGCCCGGATTCTATTTCAACGGCGAAAAAAGCGGGTTTGAGGTACTGAAAACCGTCAAAGCACGGCTCAACGCTTATGACCCAGATGGCACAAAAACAATTTGGATGAAGAACTCGGAAATCGGGCACTATGCGATGGCACGCGAGCTCACCGACATAGTAGTAGGCAGACTCCGCTCTGCCGTAACTGATACAAGGATAGACAGCCTTCGTTCTGCTGTAACGCTCTCCACCCAATTCCCGACAGCGAATTTCACACTCGCCATTGATGCCCCCGTCCGTTTTATGCAGGTCAACGGGTGGGAGCTGCGCGAAGTAAGTTCTCGACGCGACTTTCAGAGAGATACTTTTCTCCGTGAAGGTAAGCAAACTTATGTCGCTTTCGATTTAGAAGTCGGAGATACGGTTCTTGAATTGGTCCTATAGCGTTCTTAAAAAATGGTAGGCGAGGTTTCCCTCAAGCCTCCTGTTCGTAGTAGGGCAATTCATTGCCCGTTAGCACACTTTACGGAATCAAAATACGCCCACCACTCGCGATCACCGTTGAACCCGTCATATAACTCGATTCCTCACTCAAGAGGAACACAATGACATCCGCCATCTCTTCCGGTTCACCGAGCCTGCCGAGGGGGGTCGTTGATCGGAGCTGCTCCTTCATCTCTGGTGACACCTCATTGAGCATATCCGTAGCGATTGCACCCGGGGCAACCGAATTAATACGGATATTGTGGCGCGCCAGCGGTCCGCAACACGATTTCGTCAGAGAGATAACCCCGGCTTTCGCTGCTCCATAAGGCAATTGATCCGGACGCACTGCCAATGCAGCAATCGACGAAACATTAACGATACGTCCAAACTCCTGCGCAATCATTCCCGGTTTAACCGCCCAAATCACGTTGAAAGGACCCGTCAGATTAACCGCAATAATCCGGTCCCAGTGTTCAGGTGTGAGTTCATCAAACACCATATCACCAACAGCCCCGGCATTGTTCACTAAGAGTTCAATTGCGCCGAGTTCTGCTGTCACGGTTGCCACCATCTTGTTCACGGCATCTCTATCCGCAATATCCGCTTGCACCGGTATCGCCTGTTGTCCCATGTCGCGAATCTGGCTGCAGACTTCTTCTGCTTTAGCCGTTGAACGTGAATAGTGGACAGCAACAGTCGCACCTTCACCCGCGAGTTTAAGCACCGTCGCTTTCCCAATCCCGCGGCTTCCCCCCGTTACCAACGCAACCCTTCCCTGAAATTTCATCGGCACTCACTACCACCACACTATAAAATTTTGATTTTTTATTCTTCAGGACTTACGCACCCCACTAGTAGGTGCGGTTTTGCGGCGTACTCGCCCCGGTGAATGCCATTAAGGCATTCATACCGTTGATTCTGATTCATGCGACGTGCATTCCTAACCGTACCGATCGCACGCTGGTAAACCGAATTCTATACTTTTGCATAAGTCCTATTCTTTTAATGCCAACACGAACAATATACCGCAA
>VXZL01000291.1 GCA_009845505.1 Candidatus Poribacteria bacterium
ATGGTGTCACCGTCGCAAAAGAAATTGAACTCCCGGACCCGTACGAAAATATGGGTGCCCAACTGCTTGAGTCCATCGCAACGAAAACCAATGATGTCGCTGGAGATGGGACGACAACTGCTACGCTGTTGGGGCAGGAAATTCTTCATGAGGGGCTCAAGAACGTTACTGCCGGTGCCGACCCGATGCAACTGAAAATCGGTATAGACAAAGCGGTAGTCGCCGCAGTTGATGCAATCACCGCACAGAGCCGCGCCGTTAGCACGCATGAGGAAATTCTACAGGTCGCCTCAATCGCTGCAAACGACCCAGCAAACGATAGCAATATCGGAACGATCGTCGCTGAAGCGATTGGGAAGGTTGGAGAAGACGGAGCAATCACTATTGAGGAAGGTAGAACCTCAGAAACCACGGTTGATATTGTGGAGGGAATGCAGTTTGATCGCGGGTTCTTATCACCGAACTTTGTGACGGATGTCCAGGAACAGGTTGTCGAATTTGAGAACCCGTATATTCTCATCAACACCGAGAAAATTAGTTCAGTTGCAACCCTTGTGCCGATTATGGAAAAGGCGATGCAGCTCGGGAGACCGCTCTTCATTATTGCCGAGGATGTTGAAGGAGAAGCACTCTCTGCCTTGGTTGTCAATAAACTCCGTGGAACGCTTCAGGTTGCCGCTGTGAAAGCCCCGGGCTTTGGAGATCGGCGGAAAGAGATGTTGGAAGACATCGCAATCCTCACGGGAGGTCAGGTCATCTCGGAAGAGACCGGTATCCGGTTAGAGAACATCGTCGTCGGTATGCTCGGCACAGCACGCCGCGTCGTCGTTGACAAAGATAACACAACGATTGTTGGCGGTAGTGGCGCGAGAAAGGCAGTTGAGGGACGAGTTGCGCAGATCCGTACGCAAATAGAGGAGACGACTTCCGAATACGACCGCGAGAAGTTAGAGGAACGCCTCGCTAAACTTGCAGGGGGCGTTGCTGTTGTTAACGTCGGTGCTGCTACGGAAATGGAGATGAAAGAGAAGAAGGCTCGATTTGAAGATGCACTCGCTGCAACGCGCGCTGCCGTTGAGGAAGGCATCGTTCCGGGTGGCGGAACCGCACTCTTACGCGCATCAGCATCTCTCAGCGAACTGGAATTGGATGGCGACCAAAATACAGGACTCGATATTGTTCGGCGTAGTTTACTTTCGCCTGTGCGTGCGATCGCAGAGAATGCTGGGTTGGAAGGTTCAATTGTGCTGGCGAAAGTGCAGGAGGGTGAAGGCAATTACGGTTTCAACGCGGCGACGGATGAGTACGGCGACATGCTCGAAGCAGGAATCGTCGATCCGACAAAAGTTGTCCGTTCAGCACTTCAGAACGCCTCCAGCATTGCTGGCTTGCTCTTAACGACAGAGACACTCGTTACAGAGATTGAAGAGCCACCGGATGCTGCCGCCGCTGCCGACCCGCATGCTGGACATTTCCATTAGAGGTATTTATTGATAGGTGTGTTTCCCAAGCGCACCTATCACCTTTGGGTGTGATAGCGGGGTTCCAGCCCGCTGTCCCAGTCACAATCAAGACAGAACATCACTTTTGGTCCCAAGTACTGGATGTTCTCACTCCCGCATTCTGGACATACCTTTATAGGCTTTTCGATTTCGACCCCTTCTCCTTGAAAGATACTCAGATAGTATACCTTCAATTCGCCTTGGTAACGATGCCCCATTGGGCAGCGTACCGAATGTGTGTCGTCATTTTCAAAGCGTTCAATCGTCTCCCGAAGGAACGTCAAACGATGGTGGCAAATTGGACACGGGTTCGGGATTAATTCCTTGAGGATAACCAAATCCGTATTGTCCTGTTCAATAGAGAGCGGCAAGGCGAGGTGATGTGCTACCTGCAAGTGAGATAGCCCTTGTGTGCCGAGTTTTTCCGAAAGTTCCGTAACAATTTGCGAATAACTTCCCGCACTCAGCACGATCTCTGTCGGGACCATCGTTCCACCCTTTAAACTGGAAAGAAGCCGATAAATGCGTTCTAAAATGGGTGCCATCCCATACACCTTTCTACGAAAAAGAGTTAGACTGTCTTACCTTCAGTGGGTTCGGAGGCGAGTGTCTGACTGCTGCTTCGTGCCAGTGGCGATACACTCCGCTGCGAGCGATAGGCATCGGTCGGTTGGTTGCGAAGCAAAATTAGGTCGTCTCCGTCCCGCTCAATAATGTCGTTTTCCATCAGTGTTGTTTCAATTTTCCGCATACTCGTCATGAAACTGATAGTGACACGCGCTGTTGCTGCTAATTTGATTTGCCAACCGGTTGCTGTTTTCATCCGAGTGAACCCTTCGCTAATATCAAGTGACTGCATCTGTGCGGCGTTGATGATAACACCGCTCTTTGCTTGTATTGCGTCTTGGGTTTCAACCGCGCTCTCGTGATTATTTTGCTCTGCCATAGTATGCTCCATGTTGATAATGGAATTTGAATTGAACATATTCTATCATAGTAGATTACGGATTGTCAACATAGTTTTTGGGGCTTAGGACTATTCAGTTCCGGTCAGGAGTCTTCCAAGGCGTTTGAATTGTTACCAGAACCCTCCTATCTTAACTAACAACTAATAACTAACAACCACTTGACATCTATCTCCCAATTAGACTATAATATGTGGAGAAAGGAATTAGAAGAGGTATGCGATTCACCTATTTTTGGCCCGGATGGGCAATAGTACTCGGTATCGGCATTGCCATCGGCATAACTGTGTTCGTCTACTTTCGGGTAGCGCGTCCGATGCGTCCGAGGTATCGAGTTTTGCTCGTTGTCCTGCGAATCTGCGCGGCATCAATCTTGCTCGCTTGTCTTTTAGCTCCGGTCGTTATTGAGAAAAAGGACATTACACCACCGACCCACCTCTCCATTCTGGTAGATACATCGCAAAGTATGGAACTCGTGGATGAACCCACTGATGAAGTCCCAAAGTCGAGACTGCATCAGGTGAATCAACTCTTGTTTGATATTCCGAGAGGCTTCCTTCAGGCATTGCAAGCTCGATTTGAGGTACATCTCTACCCTTTTGATACCGGACTCCATCAAAGTGTTCCGCTTGCACAAAGTCTTGATGCTGAAATGCCTCAGTTTGAACCTGACGGGGCACTTACTGATATGAGTGGCGCGATACAGGAAGCAGCAGCGACATGGAAGGGGCAGCAGGCTGCAGGTATTGTGCTAATTACGGATGGTGGACACAATTCCGGGAAATTTCCTTTAGCAGCTATTGCCGGATTAGAGATGCCGGTTTATGCAGTAGGAGTCGGTGCGGTGGAACCCCCCAAGGATGTTCAAATTCAGCACATTGATTATGCACCGATTGCCTACACCGGTCATGAAAGCACGATCCGTGTGAATGTAACGCAAACCGGCTATACGGGTAAGACAACCCGACTGTCCCTCCGTGAAACGAACGGAAATGCGCTTATAGATGCTGAAACGTTGACCTTTGGACCTGACTCGCAGACTTCGACCAAATCCGAAACGGAGGAGGTTGGGACAGGTACCACTACTAAACAGGTAATTGAACTGAAGTTGACACCGCAGACCGAAGGCAATTTCCAGTATACTGTGACACTTCCGGCACTTGATGGTGAACTGACGGAAGCGAACAATCAAAAGACGTTTTCGGTGAAGGTGGTGAAGGCGAAACTCAACGTTTTCTATCTTGAAGGTAGACCCCGATGGGATTACACCTTCTTGAAACGGGTGTTAGCGCGTGATCCAGATGTTGAGGCAACCTATGCAATCTTGTCACGCGGCGGGTCAAGACGGATAGCTACTGATGCTGCGATTGAACGTTTAGATGGCTATTATCCGCAATCTACACCGGCATCCGAAACACTGAGATTCCCTGAGACCCGCGCTGAACTCTCTAAATACGATGTGCTGATTTTAGGAGATTTAGGGGATGCACATCTTACTGAGGCACAGCGACTCGCAATCGTTGACTTTGTTGAAATCCAAGGCAAACCTGTTATTTTTCTGCCATCTCGGAATATGATCGGCGTGAATGGACTGAGAAACACGGAATTGGCGCACTTATTACCGATTGATATACCCGCAAACGGATGCCGTGTACACGACGCAGAATTCACTGTACAGCTGACGCAATCTGGGCTGTTTCATCCGATGCTCCAAATGGGTGACGGCGGAAGCACACTGGAAAATAACACTGCTATATGGCAAAACATCCCTGTTTCCTTATCGCGGTTTTTTAGCGGATTTCAGCTCAGAGGTGGTGCGACTGTCCTTATGGAGAACGGAGAAGGGACACCCGTTTTGGTGCTTCAGAGAGCGGGTTTGGGTAAAAGTCTGCTTATCGCGGCGGAAGGACTCTGGAATTGGGATTTCGGCGTTAAGGCTTTTAAAGACAATCGCTATCGGACAATCTATTCACGTTTCTGGGCACAGGTTATCCGATGGATGGCGACGCATACTGATGACGAAAAACTCTATCTTGCCACGGATGCCGCAACCTATACGATAGGGGATGTGGCTAAAGTTACGGCGTATCTGTATTCTGAGACCTATCAGCGACAAACGGACGCAACGGTTCAGATTGAGGTCGTCCCACCTGACGGAACGCCGTTTCAACTCCGAATTCACAGCGCGACGGAAAACGCAAACGGATCGGCATCGCAACAGCGCATAACGTCTGACATTGGAAACCTCTATACTGCCCAATTCCAGCTGCTACAGAAGGGAACTTACCGGATTCGAGCAGTCAGCAGAAGTCGGGACTTAACGTTGGGTGAAGATCAGATTGATATTTATGCCCATCCGCAGCTTGCAGAATTGGAAGCACCCCAACTCAATGAGGTTTTCCTGAATGAACACGCT
>VXZL01000009.1 GCA_009845505.1 Candidatus Poribacteria bacterium
GCATTAAAACAGCAAGTAAGCCTGTTAGTAATAATACGAAACTCCTAAAAAATTTTGTCATTAGTGTTAATTCTTTATTGAAAGGCGGCGAGGTTAGGAAACCTCGCCTGCAAATGAATTGGAAGATACGCCCTACAAAGCGATTATTGTCCGACGACAGGATTTTTCAGAATGCCGATGCCTTCAATCTCGATTTCAACGACATCACCGGCTTTCAGGGCTGTGGTTGTGCCGGGTGTGCCTGTAAAGATTGCGTCTCCGGGTTCAAGGGTGATTGCTTGTGAAATAAAACTCACGATGGTTGTTACCGGAAAGATGAGGTCTGCGGTGGTCTGCTTCTGAACGACTTCGCCGTTGATGCGGGTTTCTAATTGTGCATCGGTATAGTCAACGTCGGTAGCGATAACGGGTCCTATCGGTCCAAAGGTATCGGATGCTTTGGCGCGCCACCACTGTAAGTCATTGCTCTGCCATGTGCGTGCACTGACATCGTTTCCGCACGTTACGCCCAATATGTTGGCGGCGGCTTCCTTTGGTGTTGCTTTCCGGGTCTGTTTCTTCATAATGACGACGAGTTCGCCTTCGGCGTGGACATCGTCATCACCGTCTGGTAGTTCTATATTGCCTTCCGGATCGTTGATACAAGAGGGGGTTTTGATGAAGATTTCGGGGTTTGTTGGTTCTGGAGCCCCGTCTAAATGACTCCGATAGTTCAGACCGACGGCTAATACCTTTGTCGGTGTTGTGGGTGCGAGGAGTTTGACATCCGCTAATGCGACGGTCTCGCCAGTCTCGCTGTGTTCACCGAACGGGGATCCCGATAGGACGTTGAGGTTATCTCCTGAAACGGTGCCGTAACCGATTGTGCCATTTAATTCATATCGCGCAAGTTTCATAAGTAGTCTCCTTTTTATTAGTTGTTGGTTGTTAGTAACCCCTTATGAGAGTTGCTAATGTTCATAATACCCACAACGATCTTTGGTCGAAAACCATAACTTTGATAATTGATGACCGATAGTTATTTTACCGTGTATATAGCGGTCTGTCAATTTATTTCTTGCAATTGGTAGTCAGTAAGGGTCAGGATTCGGAAAAAATCAACGGTATGAATGCCGTGTGGCATTCCCCGCCTCCTACAGCAAGATTGAGGGTAGCTAATTTGACTTTCGCCTCAAAATGTGGTAAAATTCCCATACAATTAACAGACTCATAAAAGACATACGGTAATCTGTAAATGATAAAAATTGGAATTGTTGGGGCATCCGGATACAGTGGTAGTGAATTGCTGCGATTTCTGGTCAACCATCCTGGAGAATTGCAAGTAACCCTCTGCACGTCTGAAACTTACGCTGGGCAGTGTATTGATAGTGTCCTGCCGAACCTGCGTGGTTTTCTATCTGCTAAATTTGAACCGTTAGCTATTGACTCTCTCAAAGACAGGGTGGACGCTGTTGTTCTTGCTGTTCCACACAAGGTTGCGATGTCGTTTGTGCCACAAATTTTGGCGCAAGGTTTGCGTATCGTGGATTTCAGCGCAGACTACCGACTTCAGGATGCTGAGACCTACGAGGCATGGTATCATGTGGAGCACACAAGCACAGAGTTGATACCACAAGCCGTCTATGGTTTACCCGAGCGGTATCGCGATTGTATCCGTTCTGCGCAACTCGTCGCTAATCCTGGTTGTTATCCAACGAGTGCTATACTTGCGGCGATGCCTTTCGTCGTTCAAGGTGTCGTAGCATTAGATTCTATTATTGTTGACTCGAAGTCGGGGATTTCCGGTGCCGGTCCGAAACCGCGCGAAAATACACATTATCCGAATCGGGAGTCTAACTGTGTTGCTTACAATATCGGTGTGCATCGGCATACACCGGAGATTGAACAGGAGTTGTCGGCTGTCGCATCAGAACCGGTCTGTGTCACGTTTACCCCACATCTCGTTCCGATGACCCGCGGCATCCTCAGCACCGTCTATATGCGTCTTACAGAAGAGATGTCCACCGAAGAAGCTCTCGATATATATTCCACTTTTTATGAGAATGAGCCGTTCGTTCGAGTGCTTCCATCTGGTACCTACCCGGAAACGAAAGCCGTCCTTGGCAGCAACTATTGCGATGTTGGACTTGAGGTGGATACGCGAACGGGTCGTATTGTCGCTATGGCAGCGATTGATAACCTCGGTAAAGGTGCAGCGGGTGCCGTCGTTCAGAATCTCAATTTGATGTTCGGTTTCAAGGAGACTGCTGGGCTGAAGGTGCCGGGGATGATGCCGTAGACTGGCTATTAGCCGTCAGCGGTCGGCAGTCAGTAAATTCTTGTGGGAGTTACAATATTCGTCGATGCCACAAACATCTTTTCACCAGCCAAAAATTATGATTGTTGCTGGTGAACCTTCCGGTGATCTGCACGCTTCTCATGTTGTCCATCGCGTTAAGGCCCTTTGTCCGGATGTGAAACTTTTTGGTATGGGCGGCGATCTCTTGGAAAAGGCGGGGGTTAAACTGGATTTCCACATCCGAGATTCCGCCGTTATGGGGTTCGCCGATGTTATTACCGTCCTGCCGATGTTTCTTCGGAAACAGGCACATCTGAAGCGGTGTATCCGAGAAGAACGTCCCGATATGCTGCTCCTCGTCGATTTTGCTGAGTTCAATATGCCGTTAGCGAAGTACGCTCGGAGCCAAGGCGTTTCGGTCGTCTACTATATCCCCCCGAAGGCTTGGGCATGGCGTGCGGGTCGGGCGCGGAAGTTGGCGAAATGGGCTGACGTTGTTGCAGCGATCTTTCCGTTTGAAGCGGAATTCTACCGAAACGCTGGCGCGAATACGGAATTTGTTGGGCATCCGCTCGTTGATTTTGCACAAACCCCTCTCACTATGCACGAGGCAAGGGCACAGCTCGGTTTAGACGAATCGGAACAGACCCGAGATGCTCCTGTCATCGGATTGGTGCCCGGGAGTCGCCGTTCCGAGATTCGACACATTTTGCCAGTCATGCTGAGAGCCGCTGCGAGCATTGCTGAGGTCTATCCGAATGCACAGTGGATCCTCCCTTTAGCCCCAGGAATTTCACACGATCTTATTGCGAAGTGCCAGCAGGAATTGGGGAACATCGGGGTGCCACCCATCGAAATTGTGGAGAAGATGACCTATCCGGCGATGCGGGCATCAACGCTACTGCTGGTTACTTCTGGTACGGCGACGCTTGAAGCAGCGTGCATCGGGACACCGATGATTATCGTCTTTCGCACATCGGCATTCAACTGGCGTATTATCACGACCTTGTCTCCTTTGAACCGAAGCGGACTTCCTAACCTGATTGCTGGACACGACATCGTTCCCGAACTGCTACAAACAGATCTGACGCCAACGGCTTTGACGGAATTGGCTTTGGATTTCTTGGGGAATCCTGAGAAACGAAAGACACAACAGAAGGCACTGCAAGCGGTTCATGCGCAACTCGGCATAGCCGGTGCTGCTGAACGCACTGCCGAATTGGTGTTGGCGCAAATAGCAGTCAGCGGTTAGGTCGTCACTTCGTGCCTTTCAGCGGTCAGTTAAGTGGTGATTGTGGCAGTTATCTATTCAGTTCTTCCATCAGAGTCTGTTTTGTTAATTGCTGACTGCTATCAACCCGGAACCCTCTCATGAGATTCACATATACCCGCGACCTTGCTTCCCTACAGCAAAAACTTCTTTCTACCCCTTTACGCTTTCTGTTAATTCCATTGAGTTGGCTCTATGCTATAGGCATAAGGGTGCGAAATCAGTTTTATGCCTTTGGTGTGTTTAAGGGAGAGACACTCCCATGTACAGTCATTAGTGTCGGCAATATTGCTGTTGGTGGGACAGGAAAAACGCCTGCTGTTATTGCTATTGCGGAACGTCTTCAGAGAGCGGGTTTACGTGTTGCTATCCTGCTGCGTGGTTACAAGCGCGAGGCTCGTGAGGGAATAACGGTTGTCTCGGACGGTAAACAGGTATACGCCTCCGCAAAGGAGAGTGGAGATGAGGCGTACATGATGGCGCAATGCCTTAGCGGTGTTCCAATTATTGTGAGTAGAGAACGCTATCTGGCAGGACAGATCGCACTTGAGCGTTTTAATGTGGAGGTCCTGCTCTTAGACGACGCATTTCAACACCGGCAGCTTGGACGTAATGTTGATATTCTTACTGTTCCCGTAACACATCCTTTTGGGAATCCGGCGCGGCTACTACCGGCGGGAACCTTGCGTGAGCCGCCATCTGCGCTTCGGCGCGCCGATATTATCCTACTGACACATGCGAACACACCTGAGATCTCCGAGCGTGCTAAGGAGGCAGTGAAACGGTTAGCACCGGACACATTGGTTTTGGAGAGTGTTCATCAGCCGACGTGCCTCTATCCGTTGCGCCGTGAGCACAGTGGAGAACATCAACTTGGCTCGCAAACTGGAAAGTTTGCGCTACAAAGGTTGCTCCGTGAGGGTAGTGGAGAACGTCAGGATGTAGGGATGCTCAAAGGAAAACGGCTTCTTGCGGTCTGTGGCATTGGGAACCCAGACGCTTTTGTGGGGACTCTCATGCGGTGTTCTCCGGCAAGCGTTGAACTCTTGGCGTTTCCTGACCATCACGTCTATGTGGGAGCTGATACGCAGCGGATAGGTGCGGCGTTTCGGGCAGCGAAGGCGGATTTGGTCGTTACAACGCAAAAAGATGCATGGAAATTGATGTCTGTTGTGGCGCATCAGGAACTTCCGATAGTTGTATTAGTAGTTGCGTTGGTTATTACAGGAGGGGAGGCGGAATTTACTGACCTTTTGTTGGCACGCATTCGTAAATCGAAAACCGCAGACCGCGGACCGTGAACCGCGATAAGCGAATAGCCGTACGCGAA
>VXZL01000589.1 GCA_009845505.1 Candidatus Poribacteria bacterium
ACGTTGTGCCTTTATCTTCCGCTTGCGCTTCGACTTCGACTTACGTCTCGGTTGAGAAGGCTGTGCGGGTTTTGATTCTTGAACTTCTTCAGGTAATGGCTGATCTTCTTGAAGTGCCTGTTGCTGCTGTGTCGCGTACTCAGCATAAGTGCCTTCAAAGAGATTAGCGGTTCCGCCGGGGTTCCCGTCAAAAATCAGTAGCTTGGTTGCAAGGTTACTCAAGAGATATCGATCGTGAGAAATAATGAAAAGCGTTGCGGGATATTCTGCCAGTGCTGCCTCGAGAGCCTCACGTGCTGGAATATCAAGATGGTTCGTCGGTTCATCAAGAAGTAAAACGTTCGCGTTCTCTAATAGTAATTTCGCGAGTAATACACGGCTCTGCTCGCCGCCGCTGAGGTTCCCAATCCGTTTGAAGACATCATCGCCAGAAAACAAGAATTTGCCGAGGAAGCTGCGGATTTCTCCTTGGGTCTGCTGCGGACACAACTCCCAGATTTCGTCAATGATTTCATTATTTGGGTTGAGTCCTTCCAATTCTTGGGCATAGTGTCCAAATTTGAGCGTGGGTCCGACCCACATTTCGCCCTGTGTAGGCAGTTCCTCGCCTAAAACCATGCGGAATAGTGTCGTCTTTCCGGTGCCGTTTGCCCCGATAATTCCGACAATGTCACGGCGGTACACCTCAAAATTCAAGTTCGTAAAGATGACTTTATCGCCAAAGGCTTTGCTAACGTTTTGGCATCGGAGAATATCGTTTCCACCGCGCGCTTCAGGTGTAAAAGTCAGTTTGAAGGTGGGTGCCTCGCGTTTCGGTTTCTCGACCCTCTCTAACCGTGCAAGTTTTTTCCGTCTGCCTTGTGCCTCTCGTGTACGTTGTCCTGCGATGTTCCGGTGAATAAAATCTTCTTCGTGTGCGATAAATGCTTGCTGTTTTTTGAAGGCGCGCTCACCGACTAATTGTTCAACTCTTTTGGTTTCAATGTATTTGGAATAGTTCCCACGATAAATTTTTATCTTATGTTCTTCGAGTTCCCAAATTTTTCGGACAACCTTGTCCAAAAAATAGCGATCGTGAGAAACAACGAGGACTGCACCGGCGTATTCGTTATTGAGATAATTTTCGAGCCATTCAATACCGTTGATGTCAAGGTGATTCGTCGGTTCATCAAAAAGGAGGAGGTCTGGCTGCTCAAGGAGGAGCTTGGCAAGGGTTGCCCGACTTTTCTGACCTCCACTCAGGACACCGATTGGAAGGTTGAAATCGAGTTCGCTGAAACCTAAGCCACCAAGAATACGGTTAATCTGATGCTCGTAATCATAACCGCCAAGTCGCTCATGCTGTTCCTGAATTTGGGCGTACTGTGCAAGGAGGGTTGGAGATTCCTGCGCCTCCATCTCTTCTGCCAACAGGAGCATCTTATCTTCAAGGGCGCGCCGTTTCTCAAAGACTTTGAGCATCTCCTGCCTTAAGGTACAATCACGGGCGAGTTCGGGTTCTTGACTAAGGTATCCGATACGCAATCCCTTCGCAGCAACAACTTTACCTTTAAAATTGGCAAGCATACCATTGATAATTTTAATTAACGTTGTTTTTCCAGTTCCGTTACGACCAATTAACCCAAGTCGATCTCCATGCTCAATTGAGACCGATATATCGTCCAGAATTAGGTCTGGATCGTACAATTTAGTGATGTGTTCCAATCGTATTAAAGACATATTGGCTATTGGCTTTTAGCAATTAGCAAAGACGCGCAGCGTGACCAAACGTCCTCTTCGCTATCCGCTATCTGCTATTTGCTATCATCCACTGTTCGCTGCGCGTTAGCATCTCCTGATATGTATCGGCGCGGTGTGCATCCGGTCGGCGGATATTAAATTGTCTAAATCGCCAGAACGCTATAGAGAGGGCGGCATAATGAACGAAGCAGTCCAGATGCTTCCATTCACGTTCTGTCAACGGACGCACAGCATTGTAAGCGTCTAAAAATCGGTGTGCCGCCTTAAGATTCAACGCATGCTCCGGCGTGTAACAACACCCAATGATAGTCATCCCGACATCAATTAGGAGCACATCATAACACCCTTCTTCAAAGTCAAGGATCGCTACCATCTGATCTTCATTGAAGAGCGTGTTATCCAAAAAAAGGTCACCGTGTAGAAGCCCCATTGGAAGCGACGCATTGAGTTGAGGTTTCATGGACTCTAACTGCGATTTCAGCAATTCAACAAATGGATGTGTCGCAAACTGTGTACCTTGAACTTCCTTGAAAAAGGGAACCATCTGTGAGATGCCCATAGGGAAGCGCGGGAGTCCATCAATTGGGGGGATGCGGTGCAATTTTGCCAGTGCTTCACCTATCTGCTCAAGGGTAGCCGGCGAAGATTGGGGTTGCTCGCCTTGTAGGAATGGGTAGAGCATCACGCTGCCAACTGTCTCGTGCGTGAGGGGTCTCAGGTCTTTTGTCAGAATCGGATAGACTGTTGGATATGCGTGTTCACAGAGATGCTGCAACAAGGAGATTTGCATCTGGAGTTCTGCTGGATCTTTTTCATCGCAAATTTTCAACAGGAACTCACCTGCTGTAGTTGTCAATTTGAAGTTGCTGTTGCCGAACCCACCGAGCATTTCCTCAAGTTTCAGTGGTGTACCGATCGGGTATTGCGCTACGATGTGTGCGAGTTCTGAAGATGAAAGGGTTGTGTAACGTGCCATATCTTGACCGGTGCGGTGTCAGTCTTGCGAATCCTTTTCTTCAGCCGATCGCTCTAATTCTTGGAATTCCGGTGTGTTCCGAATGAGATCGAATGCGGGTTCCGTTTTCGCAGCGGCAAGTGCTGCTTCGTCTACTCGAATCGCCTCACGCAAGGCAGCGATTGAGAGTGTTTTCTCTGCCTTATGTGAATAGGCAACAGCAAGATTGTAATGCGCTTTTGCGAAATCAGCATCCAGTTGCGTGGCTCGCTCCCAGGCTTGAATTGCTCTATCAAGTTCACCTTGGTTTCCATAGATAACACCCAACGTGAAAAACGGCATTACCCACCCCGGTTCGTTCCGAATCGCCAACGTGAGTTCAGTAATAGCTTGTGCCAAATTGCCTTGATCAGCATAAGCCATTCCCCAATTGTAGTGTGCGACAGCGACTTCGCTGGGTTCAGAACCCTCTGTGTTTTGTGAATAGGGAATGGGTTTCGGACCGCACGCCGTTAGGCAAAGTATCAACCCTATGACTGATAGTAGCACTTCGGAGCGCAGTTTGTCTAATCTGTATAGAAAAAGCATGATTTTTCCCTCCCATGTCTCCATTACATTTTAGCAGAAATTGAGATTGAAATCAAGATATCCGTGCTTTTTTCACGTAAATGGCGTAGACCTTCGGGTCCTCTGGACGAATTCCGGTGTAATTGAGCCGGATTCGGATTGCATCGACTTGATGTTCAACACGCGATCTCCATTTCCACTTTATCATTTGCTGAAATCCTGAGGTGAGGGGGAGACAGTCTTCCCCGGAATACCCTTCAAGGGGTTGGAAACGTTCATTCAGGATGTCAACTGTAACCTGTGCGTGCTCCGACAAACCTTCAACATTCAGTGCTACTGTGCAAGGTTGCCCTTCAAGGTCAATAGGTGCTGAAATTACGTGTCGTGGCTGTGCCGTTTTTCGTGTCATTTCTGCTGCCTGAAGATAACCGAGTCGATCACGTTTCCACGTCGCAATCCTGACCCCGTTGCTAAGCTGCTCTGGCCAAGGAGCATACCAGAAGAGCGTCTCGTCGCCGATGTTCTCAAAACCTTGTCCTTGCATAAGTGCGGCGTGTTTGAAATTCATCGGTGTCGGTAGATGCTCAAAGTCGTCCTCTGCTGCTTCTACCATCTGAAAATCGGGAATTGGTTCCCGATAGTGGAGTGCATCGTTGCTGACAACTAAGCCGAGGTCCATCGTCACGTGCCGACGATCGTTATTTTCAGGTCCGTGCCACTGTCCGTAGAGACCGAGGATTACATTCCCACGGTTCCAGAGGGCTGCACCGAGATGGACCTGCTCACCTTGGTGCGCACCGTATACTATAGATCGTGGTGGGATATTACCACGCCTGAAACCTAAGCACGAGGCTTCCATCCAATGTTCAAAATCGTAAGAAGTATATACTACCATCTGCCGTGTTGGACCTGTATGACTGCCGCCGTGGGCACTTAGGTAATAGCAACCGTTGAACTTCGTAATACCAGACATCTCACAGGAGGGTGGATTCGGATGCCGTTCGGCTTCGTGCCATTGGAGTCCATCCTCACTAAACATGGCTGCGAATTTTGGGGTATACTTGGAGGTCTCAATGATGGCTTTGAACCGACGTGTAGGATCCGGGTCATCGGGTTCATAATACACGACACATGCCTGAATATGATATTGTCCACCTTGAATATCAACGAGATTGTTTCGGGTAGAGCCGTTGTATTCTACGAGTCCAAGTTCTGGCTTTTCCCAGTTGTATCCATCTCGACTTTTTGCGAAACAGACCCGATGATGCCAATGATCATCCTCACCTTGTCCGAGATACCACATCCAGAATTCGTCGCCGACACGATGGACAGACCCGTAATAGATAACACGGGAACAGTTCGGGGTCCCAGGCGGACCAGGATGGACCACAATCTGCGTCTGATCGACACCGGCTCTATAAGGCACAAGTTGTAAACGGACACCGTGTTGGAATGGGAGACTATAGTCATCAAATGGGAACAGCACGATCTGATCCGTGCTTATATGCTCTGGCGTATTTTTGATAATCATTTTAGTGGTTATAGGTTATTAGGTGCCAATTGTTATACCATTTCTAAAAGTTTATCTCGCATT
>VXZL01000498.1 GCA_009845505.1 Candidatus Poribacteria bacterium
TGTTAACATCGTTTTGTATAATAGGTGATTGCGCATCGCAATGCGGATTTTTTACACTAACCGATAGGAGATTCTCACATGAGACTATTTATGACTGTTGCTGGCGTACTATGCGCTGCAACCCTTGCGCTTCTGGCACCCACAGCCGATGCTGCAAATAAAGTAGATGTGTTCATCTACACGGACACAGTGCAGTGGATCGGTCAAGCCGCAGCAGTAGAAGAAGCCGAAATACTGGCGGACCTACTTGACGGACAAGACGGAATCGGCGAACTCATCCTTCACGGGCCAGCAAAAACTGTTGAAGCCTGGACGAAAGACCATACCGTGGACAATGGACACCATCTCATTGTCATGTTCGGTGATGTACCCGTCGAAATTTACGACGTCGGGAAAGATGCCAAAAAAGAAACAGTCGCCGAGGAGTTCCTTGATGCAGGTAACACCTTCTCGAACAGTGCCGACTACTTTTTCTGGGGACAGGGCGGCAGAAATGAAGAAGCCGGTATCAAGAATATGATGGATATCCCCAATATGGTGCAGTGGGATGATAATACGGCTATGGAGGTTACCAAAGAGGGGAAAGAACTTACACCCACACTTGATGACTACGCGACAGACCGACCCTTCCACGTTGATAAACTTGATGGTGATTGGGTTTTGGAAATCGCATTCGCTTCGGATACTGGAGACCAAAAAGCCGACCGCTGTGACCCCTGTATCGTCCACAATACGAAGACGAATGGACGACTCATTCAGGTCTACCAAACCGCTAATCAAGATGACCCGAAAGGCGAAGTTATCGCCGAAATTATTCTCAACTACTACCTTGAGACTGTCGGCGCCCTTGACGTTGACCCTCAAGATAAACTTCCCGCTTTATGGGGAGATATGAAAAGAAGGAGATAACATTTAATGCGAAATATTTTTCTGTCACTCACGCTTATTGCTTTACTGGCACTGCCGCTAACGCCGGTCTTTGCTGCCGGTGAAGTCGCTATCTACACAGGTGTCACGCAGTGGATCGGTAAAGCACCCGCCGACGAACAGGCAGAAATCTGTGTCGATATGCTCAACGATGCTGGTATCTCTAACACATGGTACGATGCCGAGGCAGATACGGATGCCTTGGCGGATTGGATGGAGAGTGTCACCGGTGATGGTGGACTGGATATCTGTGTCCTCTATGGTGATTTTCCACCAAGCCTCTACCCAGAAGGTAATACACAAACGGATGGCTCCATTGCCGAAACGTTCATCGAAACCACCGATGGCGATGTGTTCATCAATCACGCCGATTACATGTTCTGGGGACTCGCTGGCAGGAACGAAGAAGGCGGGCTAAAGAATATGATGGATATCGACGGGATCACCATGTGGGACGATAACACCGACATGGTTGTCACCTCTGAAGGTGCCGCTATCTCTCCTACGCTCACTGATTTCCAATCTGACCGTCCCTTCCACGTCGATGAATTGGAAGGCAATTGGGAAGTCGAAGTTTCCCTCGCACAGAACGACGATGGCACTCGTGCCGATCCGATTATCGTGCGCGATGGAAACCTTGGTCGACTGATTCCAGTGATACAGACAGCAAACGGCGATGAACCGAAAGGCGCAGTTGCCGCTGAAATTATCACCTGGCTCATGGCCACAACGCCGGTCGAACCTGCTGACAAGCTTTCCACAACGTGGGGTGCTTTGAAAGCAGTCCGATAAGCATGATTTCCAATCTTGATATGCTGTTTATAGGCGCGCTTTATAAGCGCGCCTATCAATAAAAACGCTTGTAGGGGCAGGTCTTGGGTCTGCCCGCTGTTAATTGAACCGCCCAACCCTATAGAAATACCCACCTATAAATTAGAGATGAGATTTAGAACGTCCAACATCTTGTTTACACTCTCGCTGCTTTTGTTGTTGATACCAGCTTGTCACGATCCAATAGAGTCCCCTCTCGTTGGCACCCTTCCTATTGAAACCATCACGACACCTAAAGACAATGCCGTCATGGTTTATGTCCCTGCTGGCGAGTTCCTCATGGGCACCAGTGATGCAGAGATTGAACACTACAAAGAAATCTTTCCGCTCCGTGACACTGCCCGATATGACAATGAACGTCCGCAGCGTACCGTCTATCTTGATGCCTTCTACATCGACAAGTTTGAGGTGACAAACCGACAATACAAACAGTTTCTCAGCGAAACGGATTATGAACCAGAACACTATCTTGATCGCCTTCCGTATAATGCTCCCGACCTTCCTGCCGTTGTCTTGAAATGGGAAGATGCCGTCGCGTATACGGTGTGGGCAGGCAAGCGGTTGCCTACCGAGGCGGAGTGGGAGAAAGCCGCACGCGGCACAGATGGACGCACCTGGCCCTGGGGCAATGTGTTTGACGATACAAAACTCAGTGGTAACGATGGCAGAGGACACAGAGATGGTTATAAAGAAACCGCACCTGTCGGACAGTTCCCGCAAGGCGCGAGTCCCTACGGCGCACACGATATGGCGGGCAATCTCTGGGAATGGGTCTCGGATTGGTACGATCCAAACTATTACCGCACCAACCCTCCGAATGTCAATCCACAAGGCCCCGAAACCGGCGATGGTCACGTTCTAAAAGGTGGTGGTTGGGCGGAAAATTTGGATTTCACCCGATGCGCCAGCCGACTCGGTGGAGAGCCTGGCTCCCTCTTACGCGGGTTTCGGTGCGTAATGGATGCACCCTTTGGAGAATAGCATTCTCAAACACGCACTTGACAATCCTCTCGTAAATGCGTATAATAGATAAGCGTGGGAGGGTTGGCTATTGAAACGGATTGTCACGCACGCAGACCCAGACCTTGACGCGATTGTGAGTGCTTGGATTGCCCAAGATTTTCTCTTTCAGGCACACGCATCAGAGGTCTTGTTTGTGAACCGAAAAGTGCCAGAAAAACTCATGCAGCATGCCGATTGCTTGGTGGATGTTGGGAACGTCTATTGTCCTGAAAACTATCGGTTTGATCACAAACCCCCCGCATTTGAGAACAGAAATAGTACGTGTGCGGCGCGGCTCATCTATGAGTATCTGTTAGGTACCGATGTTGCTGTCAGACACCTTGCGCATTTGGTAGAGATAACTTATCAAGGCGATACACACCGGAATTCAGAAGCACTCAAACAGAGTCGGATTGATGGACCGCATGCGAAATTAAAGCAGTTAAAAACAGAATATGAGGACACAGCAGCGGTCTATCAACAGATGGTTCTTTGGCTAAGGAGTTATACAAAAGACTTATGAAGAAATTTAGATGTTTACTCGTCGTCCTGTTTGTCATCGCAGGATTCGCTGGCGCAGATGAATGGCATCAATGGCGTGGCGAAAATCGCGAAGGCGTTTGGATGGAAACGGGGATTATTGAAGCGTTTGAAGGTTCAGAGATTCCAATCCGGTGGCGTGTACCTATCAGTAGCGGTTATAGCGGACCAACTGTCGCCGATGGACGTGTCTACGTCACCGATAAACTGATGAAACCGAAGCAGGTTGAACGCGTACACTGCTTTGACTGGGAAACGGGAGAGAAGCTCTGGTCTTACACCTACGATTGCGTCTATAAAATCGACTACGCCGCTGGACCCCGCGCAACTGTGACTGTGCATGGCGGACTTGCCTACGCCTTGGGTGCAATGGGACATCTCCACTGTTTTGACGCTACCACAGGTGAAGTCATCTGGAAAAAGGATCTCAATACCGAATACAATATTGAGATGCCTATCTGGGGGATCGCAAGCGCACCGCTGGTGGAAGGTGAACATCTCATCGTTCAAATCGGAGGTACACCGGAGGCGTGTATTGTTGCCTTTGACCGAAAAACCGGGAAAGAAAAATGGAGAGCCGTGGACGATACCGCCTCTTATTCGGCACCCATTATCATTACACACGCCGGTCAACGGGTTTTAATCTCTTGGACAGGGAATAACATTGCTGCGCTCGACCCAGAAACCGGAACAGTCCATTGGCTCTATTCATTTCCTTCTACCCGTTGGGAGATCGGCATTGCAACCCCAATTTTCTATGAGAATGAATTGTTTTTCACAAACTTCTATGAAGGTTCGCTGCTCCTGAAATTGGCACCAGATAGTTTAGATGTCGAACTCGCATGGCACCGAACGGGTAAAGATGAGCGGAATACAGAGGCGATTCAGACGACGATGTCAACCCCGGTTCGGGTTGGTCATTATATTTACGGTGTAGATAGCTACGGTGAATTCCGTTGTATTGATGCCCGAAATGGCGATCGGATTTGGGAAGACCTCTCCGCCGTGCCGACAGCACGCTGGAGCACTATCCATTCTGTCAAACATCCCGCAGCGTCAGAAAACAGAGTCTGGATGTTCAACGAACGCGGCGAACTGCTCATCACAGACCTCACGCCTGAAGGATTGAATATCGTCAGTCGTGCTAAACTGATTGAACCGACGCGGGATCAACTGAACCGCAGAGGCGGCGTTACATGGGCACACCCCGCTTATGCCTATAAACACGTCTTCGCACGGAACGACGAAGAACTTATTTGTGCAAACTTAGCAAAAACCAAAAAATAGTTGGGATTTACGCAGAGTTCTCTTTTGTAGCATAACCTGTTAGGTTGTGCCATCCAAATGTCTCTATTCGTCCAGAAATCTCTATCTCACAAAATGCTGGACAGTCAAAATTGTGTAAGTCCTGATAGTATAAAAACCACGGAGGCAAAATATTGGAAACCAGTCGGATGCCGGACGTAAAATTACATCCCGGCGAACAACTGCACGGCTTTGAGGTAAAAGCCGTCACGCCAATTGAGGAATTACGAGCAGTAACGATTGAAT
>VXZL01000676.1 GCA_009845505.1 Candidatus Poribacteria bacterium
TTTGTAGCCGACGACAAGGTTCGCCCAAAACGAGGCGAGAATTCCAATCACCGCAGCGAACATCATTGCTACAATTAGCCTCCCTGACCGCATACCTGTCTCCTCGGCGAGTTTGAAACCTTCAAGCGTGTGTGGCATTGGATGGGCGCGGGACCCGCGATTGAAGGTGAGATAGAGGCGCATCATCGTTAAACTGCCCCTCGAAATCAATCGGGTGCCGAAAATATCGGTGAGGATATCGTGCGGCGTTGCGTAAGTCCGAATCGTCGGTGGTCCAACTTCCGCTCGGATACGCGTGAGGCTCATCGCCAAGAGGTAGTAAATTAGGAAGTAGAGGGCAATTGTCCAGAATTCCATCCCGCCGCGATGTGAAAAAGTGAATAAGAAGAATAGGCCGCAGACCAACCCAATCCCTGCCCATCGGTAGCGCATCGGTTCCCGGCTATCGTCAATCTCTCCCGGTGTATGATAGCCTCGAAAGACGTGTTTGAAAACGGCGAAAAAATAGCGTCTGCCGCCCCAGAGTGCGAAACAGGCGAGGACGAGATAGCCGCCCATCACTTGCTGCCAATCGTAAGGAAAACCCGGCATCACATCGAGTCCAAGGGCGCTACCTAATACCCGTTGCGCTTTCCAGAACCAGTAAAAAAACCAGATAGAGAACGACATTTCCAACGGCATCAAGTAGGCGAGTCCAACGGCAAAAGAACGGATATAAACAGGGGTCCAGCCAATTGATCTCCACGGCTTTTGGGTGAAGTATTGACCGAGTTCGGCATGTCGGACTGGAACTTCGGGGATTTCAGGAAATAGGACATGGAATCCATTGATTAAATTGATACCACCGGCGATTGCAAATCCAAGCCACATCATTTTCGACTTGAAAAGTCGTCCATCAAGCCGCGTCATCTCCAACGGCAATTGCACGATCGGATAGGTCAACCGTTCGTGTTCAATCCACTGCCTACGGAGAAAAATGTCGAGGCAGATCATCACCCAGATCAGCACAGTCAGAAAGACCGTCCACCAGAGAATCGGACGCAGCCAACCGCTGAGATGTCCCATCGTGTAAATCGTGCTTTCACCGTCATAAAACGCCTTTAGCCCCGCCTCATCGTTGGAGGTGAGCCACGGCGGGAGGTATCGCCAGAAAAGCTGCCGCCATTCATTCTCAGGTGTTGCGAACCAAAAGCCATCTGATATGGTCGGAATCACCGTTTGCATCATATCGTGTCCAGCAATCGCCGAAGAGAGTGAGAGCATCACAAAGACCGTCAAAAGTTCGCCTTGTCGTAGGGCAAACCGCGGCAGGAATCGGTTTAGCAGAAGATTAAACGGGATAAGCACCATCAACGTAATAACTACGTTGTAGATGAGTGACATCGTGGTCGGCAGCGTGCTCCAAAACTTGAGATGGTTTGCCATGATAAAGTAGGTATTCACTGGGATCAGTAGCAAACCGAGTATGATGGCACGGACGGTTACACCGGGATGGGGTCTTTGGTTTTTTAAGGTGGGATTCGCCATAGGTATCCTTCTCTGCTGTTATTGGAGATGATACCTTAAAGGTGGGGTTGGTGTCAAGTTATTTTTCTGTTGTCTAAATAGCGGATTTACTCTTTACCTTTGGTTACAAAAGTAATGCTAACATCAAAAGAATTACCTGCGGCATCAGAGATTCTTCCTGCAATAACATAGACCGTTTCGTTTACGAGCTCTCTGCCTTTAACGAGTTCAAGTGTCCCTTTAGTGCCCTCGACTTTTCCGAGCCAACCGACATCATCGCCGTTTTCGGTTTGGAGTGCGATGTGTCCTGTCATCTCTTCAATAAAAGTAATCTCGATTATCCCCTCGCTGTTGATAGCTTCGGGATCGACATCCTTATCACCATCACGGACGGTGCCACCTGTCACCGTAATAGGCCCGCATCAGTCAGGAGAGGTAACAGTGTAAGTAAGCGTCTGGGTTCCATCCGCCCATGTGACCGTCAGGTTCAGGGGGCCCAGGCGGAAGGGACCCGAGACAGTTACGTTTTTCCCAGCAGCTGTAGCGACCCCGATATTTGTCCTAACATCGGCAAGTGGATTGTCAAAAGTCAGCTGCCGATACCAATAACCGCCAACACACCAGCTCCCAGAATAAGTTTCGTTTTCAAGGACATGTGCCGTTCCTTTGTTAGGTTCGATTCAAAAATTGGGCTTACCAGATTAGGGAAGGAAAATACGGTACGGTTGCAAACCGCACCTACCATTTAAAAGTTTTCGATAATCGATGCACGGTACGGTTGCAAACCGCACTTACCCTTTAGAAGTTTTCAACAATCGCTGCACCGAACTCAGAGGTGCGGACCTTGGTCGCGTCTTCCATGAGACGCTCCAGATCGTAGGTTACCCGCTTTTGGAGGATGGTTTTTTCAAGTCCCGCGATAATCAGATCAGCCGCTTCCTGCCAACCGAGATGCTCTAACATCATGACAGCAGAGAGGATGAGGGAACCCGGGTTGACGACATCTTGATCGGTGTATTTCGGGGCAGTGCCGTGTGTCGCTTCAAAGAGTGCGACTTCATCGCTGAGGTTGCCGCCCGGTGCCATGCCGATACCTCCAACTTGCGCTGCTGCTGCATCCGAGAGATAATCGCCGTTTAAATTCGGCGTAACAATCACATCGTATTCATCTGTTCGTGTTAGAATCTGCTGTAACATGCTGTCTGCGATCCGGTCATTGACAACGATTTTACCTTCAGGACGCTCACCACCGTACTCGTCATAGAGTTCGTCTTCCGTGATTGTCTGCTCGGCGAATTCCTCTTTGGCAAGTTCATATCCCCAGGCACAGAACGCGCCTTCAGTGAACTTCATGATATTGCCTTTGTGCACAAAGGTAACAGTGCTTCTGCCGTGGTCGATTGCGTACTGGATCGCCATCCGCGCCAAGCGTTTCGTGCCGAAAATGCTAATCGGCTTTATACCGACACCGGAATCTTCGCGAATCTCCACACCCATTTCAGAACGCAGGAGTTCGATAACCTTTTTCACTTCCGGTGTGCCTTGTTCCCACTCAATACCGGCGTAAACGTCTTCCGTATTCTCACGAAAAATAACCACATCCATCTTTTCAGGATGCGTGACAGGGGCAGGTACGCCTTGGAAATATCGGACAGGACGGACACACGCGTAGAGTTCAAGGACCTGACGCAAGGTCACGTTTAGACTCCGAAACCCACCACCGACGGGAGTTGTCAGCGGTCCTTTGAGGGCAACACGGAAGTATTCAATCGCGTCGAAGGTATCCTGTGGCAGCCACTCGTTGTACTTCGCCATAGCGTTTTCGCCAGCATAGACATCAAACCAGACGATCTGCTTTTCGCCATTGTAGGCGGAATCAACAGCTGCGTCAACAACGCGGCGGGTCACCTTCATGATGTCTCGTCCAATACCGTCGCCTTCAATGACAGGAATAATCGGCTGATTTGGCACAACAAGCCGCCCATCGGTGAGTCCAATTCTTTCACCCTCAGTCGGAACTGTTAATTGCTCGAATTCAATCACTCGTTGTTCCTCTCTAATTCGTTTTTTTAATTATTGAATCTGGACGCCATGAACGTTATTCATGGCGGTTTTCAGCTAAGCCCAACTCGGCTGGGGTTGTCTCTGATCCTTTGTCAGTAGCGGCTATCCAGCGAAAGCATTCTGATCCGCCATCCGCTTGTGTAATGCCACAACTTCATCCGGGATCGTCATATCGTCGGTCGGTTTGGGAATAACATCAGGATGCGGTGGGATAACGGGTCGGATAATTTTCAATTGGAGTTGTTCACGTGCGTCCATCATCCATCCGAAGCCTCGGAAGATGTATGTCAACAGCGTTCTATCGGTTTCATAGATGTCCAAACCTTCTTGGACACACCATCCACCAAAATCGGTGTTCGGTGTTAGACGGAGCGGGGGTTGGTCTTCGCGTCCGGGTCGGATAAACCCTTCAATGAAAGCGAGTTGGTAGATACGCTGGGCGATACGTAAACGTTTTTTCTGCTGATCGTTAAGTTGAATATCACCGTTGTCAAGAGCCTCTAAGAAGGGGTTGAAATAGATGGCAGGTCGCGGATCTTGCTGGATTTCATCGGAGCGTCCAGCAGCGGCGATTTCTGGATGTCCGAAGGTCGGGAGTGCGGTCAACATGCGTTGTTGGATCGCATCCTCAAGTGCAGCATCATCAAGGTCTTCAATTTGGTTAATAAACGCCGTCATATCGTGAATCGCGCCGAAATGCCGGTTGCCATCTAAGGTCATCTGTGAAGCAACAAAGAAATCGGAGACCATACCGGTATGCAAAGTGGCGAGATAGCGTGCGACGACGTTGGAACCCGCAGAACCGTGGTGGATCTGGATGATGCCCATCCGTTCAAGGATATTCGCCTCAATAAGGGTTGCTTCGCGTCCCAAGAGCAGACTATAGGAGGTTTGGAAAGCGGTGCTTCCGTTTTTCTCATGTTCAGTGATGAGATCGGTGGCGCGCATTGCCAAGACTTGTGGATGGAGTGCACTGTTCTCTCGAAGCTGATGCCGCATATAGGTAGAGATTGTGGCTACAGCGACGTTCTCCATGTGCGTCTCAATAAGTTCAACGAGGAGTTCACCGGGGTCCCTTGTTCCACTGATTCCTTTTTGATTTGGGTGGCTGAGTTTACGGAGCGTTGAGAAATGCTGAATGACGGCTTCGGGACCGGCTTCTGGGAAGGCTTTAACAAATTCTGCGACCTGATTAACAAGGCGTTCGTTACCTGTGAGGCTCTCTCTACGAGCCGTTGTGACCTCATAAAATTTTCTATTTATTAATTCTG
>VXZL01000324.1 GCA_009845505.1 Candidatus Poribacteria bacterium
TATCAGTATAATGTGGGCAATTCATCAAGCTGACAACTTAGAATATCACAGTGGATAGATTATGTTGTCAACCAATTGAACAAAAGGATTTCGTGCCTTAGGGCATGGGCGGTTATGAAAGTGTTTACGAACAACTATAAATATCGGCATTCAATCTGCTTCAGCATTATGTTCTTACTAATTTTCTCCTTATTCGTGAATGCTGATACTACTGAAGAGACAGCAGAAGTTGCTGAGGTGTTGGAACCGAAAAAAAGTCCTATAAAAATTGGCGGCGCAATGCGCGTTAATTACGCCTACGGTGCCTATGGTGATGAAGAAAATCCTCACCCCCGCGGTGAGAAAATCGGTGATGTGGATCTCGAAATATTCCGACTCAATGCTGATTTGGACTATAATAACATCACTGGCCGGCTTGAATACCGATGGTATGATGGTTACAGTATGATACACACCGGATGGCTGGGGTATAACCTGGGCAATGCAGGAACAGTGAAAGCAGGCGTTGTGCGGGTCCCTTTCGGTCCGACAGCCTACGGGATTTCTACGAGTTGGTTTTTTGACCAGCATTTTTATGTAGGGCTCGCCGACGACATGGATTTAGGCATCACGTGGAGTGATACCTTTGATAAACTAACACTTGATGTCGGTTACTTTTTGATGCCCGAACCTCAACTGGTATCGTATGGCAGTTTAGCGAGTTCACGATACAGTTATGATATCGTGAAGTGGGAGGAAAACGCCGATGCAAAGGGGACTGTCGAATGGGGCGCGGGTGAAAATGGATTCGATGAGCAACATCAAGTCAACCTCCGCGCAATCTACGCAATGGAGAATATAGGAGATTTCGGTGTCTCCCTCCAATACGGGTTGTTGAGTGGAACAAATGTCGGGGATGACGATAGTGGAAACCATTATGCACTCTCCGCACATGCGAAAAACACGTTCGCCGATTTTACCCTCTTTTCGCAATTTTCTTATTACGCGCATAATATTGCCGATGAGACGCCTTGGGGCACCGGGGACCTGATTCCGATGGGGGCTTACAATTTCGCCTGGCCCATCGCTGCTAAAGGGTTGATACCTGGACTCTCACTTCGGTACGGCGGGATAGATACTTCGGGTATCTCATGGATTGATAGTGTCACACCTTATGCGGAATGGAGCACTATCCTCAAAACCGTAGATGACTATAACGCCAGTACCCTTGTGACACTCGGTGCAAGCTGGACGATCTTAGGCGCGCTCTATGTGTATAGTGATCTCGCACTTTCTGATGGTAACTTCTTCGTTGGGAACGTGGGAGATGACTACGGAAATATCCTTACAGGGGTTAATCACGTGGGTGCCAACGGAAATAATAGTTGGCATTGGCGACTTAATTTCAACTTTGGTTATTATTTCTAATCGGCTACGACGCTACTTTCCACTGTAGGTGTGCTGTTTCAGCGCACTTTACACCGTGCGCGGTTGAAAACCGCCAAATCAACTCTAATAATAAGGAGAATTTGAAAATGCACGAAGATGGACAACAATTCCAGAGCAACACCAAGCTATTTGGGCTAACCCCGGTATTTCTCGTTTCCGCAATCACCATCGTCATTTTTGTCCTCGGGTCCCTCATATTCCGAGAAGGAGCAACAAGCCTTTTCGGAGCGACTCGCACATGGCTCACGACAAACTTTGATTGGTGGTTCATGGACATCGTCAACCTGCTTGTGATATTCTGTCTATTCCTGGTTGTGTCCCCGCTCGGCAAGGTGCGTATCGGTGGGCGCGAGGCTGTCCCCGAATACTCTAATCTCACATGGTTCGCCATGCTCTTCGCAGCCGGTATTGGTATCGGTCTCCTATTCTTCGGGGTCTTGGAGCCTGTTCAACACTTTATGAGCCCACCGCTCGGAGGTGAAGCGAAAACCGACGCTGCGCTCGGTATCGCTGCGACGACCTTTCACTGGGGCGTACACGGTTGGGCAGTCTACGGAATCGTCGGACTTGCCCTGGCATTTTTCGCCTACAACCGGGGGTTGCCATTGACTATCCGGTCGGCGTTCTACCCCCTCCTCGGGGATCGGATATGGGGTTGGCCGGGACATGTCATAGACACACTCGCTGTTTTCGCAAGTTTGTTCGGTCTCGCAACCTCGCTCGGCTTAGGTGCACAGCAGGTGACCGCTGGCCTCAACTACCTCTTTGAAATTCCGGCGACCAACACCACCATGGTCGTGCTGATAGTCGTCATAACTGGCGGTGCACTCGTCTCCGTGTTGACAGGGTTGGATGTCGGCATCAAACGCCTCAGCCAGTTCAACGTGATCCTCGCGTTTTTTCTTCTGCTCTTCGTCCTTCTTGTTGGTCCGAAAATCGCCATCCTCAAAGGTATATTCACCGGCCTCACTGAATATATTTCCAAGGTAAGACCGCTCAGCAATTGGCTCGGCCGCGAAGACACGGGATTTCTGCACGGTTGGACAACGTTCTATTGGGCGTGGTGGATCGCCTGGGCACCCTTTGTAGGCACCTTCATCGCCCGAATTTCAAAGGGGCGGACGGTTCGCGAGTTCGTCATCGGTGTGCTGCTCCTACCAACACTGTTATGCTTAGTGTGGTTCAGTGTCTTTGGCGGCACTGCTATTGATCAGTTCACGAGCGATGGCTACACGGGTGTGACGGAAACTGTTGAAGCGTATAAACCGGAACTCTCATTGTTCAAAATGCTTGACCGATTGCCAATGACAACCTTAGTGTCTTCTATCGCGATGCTGTTGACAATCATCTTCTTTGTTACTTCGTCCGATTCTGGTTCTCTCGTCATTGATACCATTACGGCGGGTGGTAAGTTTGACGCACCTGTCTCTCACCGAGTGTTCTGGTGCTCGGCGGAGGGTGCTGTTGCCATCGTGCTGTTACTTGGTGGAGGTCTGAGCTCGTTGCAGGCAGCCTCCCTCCTGACAGGCTTTCCGTTCGCTATTGTCTTATTGGGCATGGCAGCTTGTGTGTGGATGGGACTCCGTGACGAAGTGCGACAGTCTGAATAGCAATTGACTGTTCGCAGCGGGCAGTCGGAAGAAGGGCATCGGTAGTCGGTTCAGAGGTTTTGATTCAGTCAAATATCTCTGAGCCAACTGCCGACAGCCGAAAGCCAATAGATATGAACACAGCAGAACTTGAATTTGAAAGACCATTCATCGAATTGGAACGGCACCTCACACAATTGGAAGTCTTCGCAGAAACACATCCTGAGTTAGACCTGAAAGAGGGGATGGATGCGCTAAAGCAGAATGCGGATACGCTTACAAAGCGAACGTTCCAAAAATTGAGCCGATGGGATAAAGTGCGCTTGGCGCGCCATGCACAACGCCCGCAAGCTCCTTTCTATATCGACGCACTTCTTGATGAACCTACCGAACTTCATAGCGATAAATTATACGGCGACGACCGCGCCCTCATCGGCGGATTGGCATGGTTCGATGGACAACCGCTTGTTTATCTTGCACAGCAGAAGGGGACGAACCTTGAAGAGCGCCAGGAGATGAATTTCGGTTACACACACCCGGAAGGCTATCGCAAGGCGAGACGGTTAATGCAGCTGGCGAATAAGTTCAACCGGCCCTTACTCTGTTTTGTGGATACACCGGGAGCACACTTTGATCTCCGTTCCGAGGAATACGGGCAAGCAATGGCGATCGCTGAAAATCTCGCTGAGATGATGGCACTGCGCGTTCCGATTCTCGTCGTTATTATCGGTGAAGGTGGCAGTGGTGGTGCGCTCGCAATTGCGGTCGGCAATCGCGTATTGATGATGGAGTACGCCGTCTACTGTGTCGCGCCCCCTGAAGCCTGTAGCGGTATCGTATGGAAAGACAAAGGTGAACGCGCACCAGAAGCGACCGAGGGCTATAAACCGACTGCCCCGGATCTGCTCAAGTTAGGTATCATTGACCAAGTTATCCGTGAACCCCTCGGTGGGGCACACAGGGATCCCGAAGCCGCGGCGCGCAGCGTTAGGCGCGCTATACGTAGGCATCTCACCGAATTGATGCAGATGACACCGCAACAACTCGTCCAACAGAGACATGAACGGTATCGGCACATCGGGCTTTACGGCGAAGATTCTGCTTGACGGATGAATGCACGCGACATGAAAATCCGAACAATTACGACAGGCATTCCGTTTCCTTTTTCGTCGTACCAACTCGAGCGCGCTGCGAAGTTTAACGCCGCCGCCCAAACCTATTTTGAAGCGAACGGTTACGAGGTACAAACAACACGTGTCAGTTCCCAAATCTGGGATGAGGCACGGGATATAGATGCAATTCTTAGATTAGATATCCAAGCCCAAGCGTTCGGAATTGACTTCCTTAACTTGGGGACAATCCTGCCCGGAAAACGATCCACAAAAACGCATCTTGACCATGTTGCCGATGTGATTGTCCAAAGTGAGATGCTCTTTGCTACTGTTACGGTTACCACACAATCTGGGGATGTAGCATCGGAAATCACTGAAAGCACAGCAGACATCATTCAACAGATAGCACACCAAACCAACGCTGGCTACGGGAACCTCCGCTTTGCAGCGTTGATGAATTGCCCACCGAATACCCCCTTCTTTCCAGCGGCATATTGGCAAGACACTCGAACGAACTTCGGCATCGGATGGCAGGCGGCGGATTTAGTCAATCAAGCGTTCACGGGTGCCCAAAATTTAGAGACGGCACTGCAAAGCCTGAAAATTCTAATGGAAATGGAAGGTCAAAAAATCGTCGCGCTCGCAGAAACGCTTGCACAGGAGTGGGGCATAAAGTTTGTCGGTATAGATGTTTCCCCTGCCCCGA
>VXZL01000367.1 GCA_009845505.1 Candidatus Poribacteria bacterium
TCCATTTTCTTTCTCCTTTAATGGCTTTTGGCTTTTGGTCAATGGGAAAAAAGATGCGTTTTGTAACACTTGCGTCTTTGCCAACGGCTAATTGCCATTCGCCAATTGCTATAAGC
Organism: Candidatus Poribacteria bacterium; assembly: GCA_009845505.1. Classification (GTDB taxonomy): domain Bacteria; phylum Poribacteria; class WGA-4E; order WGA-4E; family WGA-3G; genus WGA-3G. Next base: position 117 of record VXZL01000367.1, read on the forward strand.
CATTTGACAACTCTAATTACAATTAGGGCCAGAATTGATACAGTGTAGTATTGGCGAGAATACTCCCAATGCTCCACAAACTTCCACATAAGTAGTCTCCGAGCGCAAGTCCCAGAAAAAACGGTATGGTCCGCCTATAGGCTTTGAGTCCCCCTTGGTGTAGGATGAGTGCTTTTATCACCCATGCAGCGAAAAGGCAACTCCAGAGATTGTACATTCCCCAACTGTTCGCCATTGCATAACCGAGCGGATGCAGGGGCCACCACAGAAACCGAGTTCGTAACAGCGTTAAACCAAACGCGATGCCTGCCCCACCTCCCATAAAAGCGAGTGCGGGGACATCGGTACCCTGTGGATAATTCAACCAGTTCTCAAGTTGCCTATAAACCCCTCTGCCAAAGCCAAGTGCCCAAGGTCCGTAATAACCCGTTTCCGCACCATGTCGGTAATAACTATCCAAGAGTAGCCAGAACACAACGATTGCGCCAACGAAGGTTGCGATGAGGATCGCGGCAGCGGTATGTTGCGGATGTATCTGTCGCCGCTCCGAAATTTTTAAAGCCTCCAGTTCCTGCGGCATCGGATGGGCACGATACGCCCGGTTAAAGAACATATACAGTGAAAAAACCGCCTTTGTACTCGTCGTCAACCGTTGTGTGCCGACTGCTGTCACGATTAATCCGTGTGGGTCAACCCTATGTAAATCGTGAACTAAGAACCCCAATTCTGCGCGAAGACGGGCAATCATCGTCGCCAGCAAAAAGTATAACCCGAAAAAGATGGGTATCACCCAAAGCGACATTCCCGCTTTATAGGAAAACACCGTCAAAAACAGCATCCCGACCACAATACCGAGAACGGCGATGTGATAAGGCATCGGTTCACGCCGCATATCAACCTGCGATGTACCTCGGAGTCCGTCCACAACTCCGGCGACAATTCGCTTGAAATGTGTCCTACCCACCCAAGCAGCGGCCCCAAGGAGGACCATATATGCGCCGAAACTTTGGGCATCGGCGTACGGAAAACCGGGCAAATTCCGCACACCGATAATGCTCCCTGCCATTAGTTCAAATTTGTATATCCAATAAAACGCCCAACATGAAAAAAGCAGGTCCAACGGAATAAGAAAACTGATGCCAATCGCAAAAGGATAAAACGAAAGCCGGATGCCGCCCATCGCGTTCCAGGGGCGTCCTGTAAAATACTGATTAATGTTCTGCCGCTTGACAGGCAGATACGGCACTGCCGGATAAATGGAATTCAGCAAATTCAGGATGCTAATAGCCGCTGCAATCCCGAAACCCAACCACATCAACTTATTCTTGAAAAACCGTGTATTCGTCTCCGTCATTGCGAGCGGCAGTTGAATAATCGGATACGTTAACCGTTCACGCTCGGTCCACTGGATGCGGAGGAGTGTGTTAATACACAACATGACGAACATCAGGACGAGGATAAAAACTGTCCACCATGCAACAGGCCCCGCCCAAGCAGTGATGTGTGCCTCACGGTAGAGGCTCGATTGTCCCTCGTAGTACCCTGACAAGACACCAGGGTCTTGAACCGTTAGCCATGTCGGCAGGTCTCTCCAAAACAGCTGCTGCCACTCATTCTCGGATGTTGCAAACCGGAAGGGATGTCCAAGAATAGTGACTAAGATCTCCATCATATCGTGCGAACAGAGGGAAGAAACAATGCACAACATGACGTAAATTGTTAGCAATTCAGCTGATGTCAGTTTCAGTTTTGACGACAGTTTTCCCAATATCGTACTGAATACTAACAACCAAAAGATAATGAAAATAACATTGGACAGTGGATGGATTAATGTCGGATGTGTATAACGAACGACCTCCAGTTCGATAATCCAAAAAACGTTAAGAGGAATCAGAAGCATCGCGATGACGAATGCCCTAAGCGTTAAACCACGTTCACCTCTATCGAATCCACCCACGTTCGCCCTCAATGATTACCTCCGTCTCGAATTTCGCGCAGCGCTGCTGATAGTCCTGTAAGGTTTTCACCGCCTGTTCGCCTGTAAGGAGACTCGGAAACCGGTCGGCTCCGATTTCGGAGGTGGCAGATGTTTCGGTAGGTTTCCCAGGCCGCACAGGGGTTTTCGGCGGATCGGTCAAAATCGGGATTAACTCAACTGATTTCAGAATACCAGATGCAAATGTCGCCTTCGGGATAACTATATGTGAGTGCTGTTTATCGTAGGTATCATAGATGAAGTCCGCGAGGCTATAAACAATAGGTTTGCCCTGATATAACTCAATACCCCCAAACGTATGCATTTGCTGACACAATACCATATCTGCCCCAGCGTCAATCAGTGCGTGTGCGAAAATCTGTTGTCGTCCGATAGCGTCATCAGCAGCTCGCCCTTGGCTCCCCCAGTGTAACCAGACAATTACAAGTGCTGCTTTTGACCGCGTCTGCTCAACTGCCGCCACCATCTCACTATAAACAGCGTAAGCAAGCGGATCCTCAGTGTCCCCTATGAACGCATTCACACGGTAGTACCCGAGCAAACCGACTTGTACGGATCCCGTGCCTACAGGGACTGGCACATAAGCCGGAAGTTTTGCCGTTTCAGGACTTGTGCCAGCACCAATCGGCTTGACATTATACCGTTCCAGTTCCGTAATGGTATCCGCTAAGGCTTCAAACCCAAAGTCCATCATATTGGGAGTGGCTAAAGAGACAGCGTCAAAACCCGCATTTGCGATAGCCCTTCCAAGCCCGGGTGCCGACCGAAACGGATTCTCAATCCCGTATCGCGGTTCACCTCTCTCTGAAATGCTCGTATTCAATGAAGCGGTAGCAACATCTGCCGACTGAATCAGTGCAGCAGTACCTTGAAAAAACAGGCCGGCACCTTTCCTTTCAATCACGGGTGTCATACGGCTACTGACGGTAATATCGCCGACAGCAAGCACTGAAATCTCGTCTGAGGTAGCTGCTTCGTCTGCTGCGACGCTATGGGCGACTCCGCTGTAGATCATCACCCACAAGAGACTGCTAATTAGAAAGTGGACTTGCAATCTTCGGTAGCATGAAACGCTTAAGGAACGCTCAGCATATCTAACTTTCGTCATCTTCTGGAGTTCCATCCAAGACTTCATCGAGGTCGAAATTGATTCCGAATTCGTCCAACAAATTATCGTCTTTCAATTTCATGCCGAGCATAATCAGGGTCTCAGCTAAGGTCAACCGATCAACTTTTGTGGATTCAAGCGTTTCTGTTTCAGAGATTAACTCTGTGCGCAACGATTCCTGCCCGCGGCGTGCCTGCTCTCGTAGAAGTTTCGTTTCGTTACTCAGCCGATCGATTTCCGTTTGGAATTCGTGAGCAAATTCGTTTACCATTGTTGATAACTTCTGAAGGTCTGATTCGCCGCGTGCAGTAACTGCATCAAGCCTCGCATCAATCTTTGCGTCAACAAGTCCCTCAATTTTATCCAATGTTAAACCAGAATCCTCGCTGCCAAGTTTCGCAGAAAGACCGCGAATATCAGCCTTAACCTCCGCTATCTCCCCAGTAACACGCTGGTCTATACGTGTGAGTTTGTCATCAACCTCCTGTTGCATCGCCTTTAGTTCTTGATTGAGGGTACGCAAACGCTTGTTATAGCTCCTAATATACCGTCCAACAATACTATCACGGAGATGCGCCTCTAATTGCTCTCGTGCCGGTTCTACTTCGATTTCGGCACTGTCATGCGCTGCGTCTTGGAAATCCATCGGGTCTTGCATATATGTTATTCCTCCGCTTAACCTACAACCTAAAACTACGGATAATTATAGACGTTCTCAGACTGCACGAGTGTATCCGAATCCGGAAAATCGGTATCTGAGTGTTGATTATTAATTTCACGGTTCGCATTGAACTCACGTAAGATGCAGCTAACAATCTCCTCTGTATACGCCTGCGCCTTAACAGTCTGCTGATTCGCTTCCCACGCCATCCGTGCAGCGGCTTCAAAATACTCGGCGTGTTTATAGGCATCAAGCAGGTCGCTGCCACGTGAAAATGTGCCGTGTCCTACCCAGTAGAGAATGTAGCGCTCAGGGCTCCCGCCATTTTGAAAAAGCCGCAAACTCTCGTATGATAATTCTGGAATTCCGGGTGCCCGCTCTTCCACAAATCCGATACCGCTGGAGGCATCGTATATAATCGGAGTCTCTGGCTCATATCCTCTGAGGAAGTTATAGAATCGATCAGGTGCCCCATGCTCCGTGCGAGAAATCAGATTCAAGAACTTCGGTTGTAAATGCACAAGTGCATTAAACCCGTGTTCCTCCAATTGCTCAAAAATGAGGAGGTAATGGAACATCTCACTGGTTGGTGCCGGTGGTGCAATACGATCTCGATTGCGATCCAGAGCCGCCTGATCTGGTGTGCCAAATCGCATCCGATAATGCATGCCATCGGGTTCAACCTCAATCAGTGTTACATTAAGGGCAGGATGTTCAATACCAATCATATCCAAACGTGACCCCGATTTTGTAAGCAGGACATGCCTGCCCGCTAACCCTTTGACGACAATCTGCGGGGGCAACTGATAACGCGGTGAAGCGTCATAAGGGATAAGACATGCTTCCTCAAGGGCTTCCGTTAAAACGGCTCCCATATTACCAGCAGTCGCCCACAGATATTCGTGAGCGTGTGCATGTCCACCTACCCAGCCCATCTGACCTATGAG
>VXZL01000593.1 GCA_009845505.1 Candidatus Poribacteria bacterium
ATAATTTAACGTGCGTTTGAACAAAGATTCATTGGTAAGTTTCTGGGCATAATGCTGTTTTTTTCTTTTGTATTAATGTTAGGCTTTTCATCGTAGTTGGACTCTTAACCTATTTGCTATCGGGATGTAATCCGTCCGATCAGGCACAGCAACAGCGGCGCGAACTTCAACGTGATGCTTTGCGGCTTGAAATGGGACAGGCACTCAACCCGACAGATGCGGAGGGGTACATCCAACTCGGAAAAATCTATCGCGAATTGGGTGAGTACGAGAAAGCACTGGACGCGTTTCAGGGTGCTATCGCACTTGATGACGAGCACGCACACGCCTACAACAATCTCGGTCTGGTTTATATTGATCTCGGTCTGTATGTCCTCGCTATTGATATGTTCCAGGCCGCGCTTGAGTTCGATCCCGGAAATCCTGCCTTCTATAACAACCTCGGCTATGCGTACGATAAAACCGACCAATTTGCTGAAGCTCTCGCCGCCTTTCGTACCGCAATTGAAGAAGATCCAACCTTCGTTGATGCCTATAACAACCTCGCGGATGCGTATCTCTACCGCGAAATGTATCAGGAGGCTATCCAGCAGTATGAAGCAGCCCTTGAAATAGAAGCCGGGGACGCTGATGTCTATTTCAATCTCGGTTTCGCTTACGAGGAGACTGGGGAATTCCTCCGCGCCATCCAGTCCTATGAAAGAGGTATATCCCTCGATAGCAGCGACGCAGAGGCATATTATCGCCTTGCACAGGTGTATGAGAAAAATGGTGACACACTCATGATGCGTCGTTATCTGGAGGCGTTCTTAATGCGCGCGAGGGATATTCCATACCTCCAAGAGCAGGTTCGCACCGCTGAGGAACTGCTGGATAGGTAGTGTCCTTCCGCAGAATTAGCAGGAATTCCGATTTCATACCATCCGGGTTCTTGTTTTTCCGCGCCCCGAAAAGTTTTCGTGTCTGAATCCGATCCTCGTAAACCTTTTCAAACGTAAACCCGCGTTCCGTAAAATACTCCGCTAATATCCGCCACAATTCGACCGTTATACCGTCAATGCGTGGATTGCCGACGAAGATACAGGCAGCAGCATTCGGTTTCAACTGATTCATTGCGTTTTCAAGGGCATTGACTGTGTGACAGAAATAGGAGTCCAACCGTTTTCGGAGATCCTCCCGCGTGAGCATCTCTCTGATTTTATTTAGCGTTTCTGTTTGAACAATCCGATCTGCCTTCCGATACGGGATTTCAAGCCGTGATAACTCTCTAACCTCTTCCTCAGTGTGTCCCAGCCAAAACAGTTCCATCTTCGTCGAGCGGATATATTCTTGCGCTTGAAGATACGGGGGCGACGTTATCAAAGCATCACACGTCCACGGCACCGTAACGTAAGACGAATCCACCCCGCCCTTAAACGCAACCTGACTTTCGGACGCATACTGTTGTGTGGACATCACAAAGTCGTTGAGGCTTTTTAACGTCTTCAAGGAGAGGTTGTGAACCATTTCATCTAACTGTTCTCTCCAGTTCTCCTTAAGCAACTCCTCTACAGCGTTCAATTTACGCTTGGACCTCGCAAGTTTAGGCGTTCGATCTTCTGTATAGGAGAACCGTTTGCCCGCCTTCAACAACGCTGATTTGATAATGTCGCAATAGATACTGTTGTCCGTGTTATTGATAAATCCCCAATAATAGGTCAATACCTCTAAAATTTCAGGCGGGTACCAGTAATCAACACTCGACCAATGCGGTATAAACTGGTGTTTGCTTTCTCTCATATCCTCTAATAGTTTGAACAAATCCGCTTCGCGCAGCCGCTCTTTTCCACGATAGACCTTCAATGGCATGATGTGGTTTAGAAGTAGATTCAAATCAAGGAGAAAGGTATTACGTTTGCACAGATACGCCTCAACCCCCACCGTTCCTGAGCCTGCAAACGGATCCACGATCCAATCGCCTTCCTTTGTGTAGGTCGTAATCGCATACCGAACAATCTGTGGAATGAATTTCGCAGGATAAGCAAAGATGGCATGTGTCAAATAGCCGGTGTCTTTGATTTCAGGGACGAGCTCTCGGAACGAAACCAACTCTATTTCGCCAGATGTAGAGTCGTTTCTTGGGAGCTGAGGTTCGGTGTCTGTCGGGAAAAGTGTGAACTGTTCTGGCGAATTATGGTTTGTCATTACTATTCCAATTCTTCTTCGGTGAGTTGAAAGTCGAAGACCGCTTCCCCATCTTCCGTTCCACCAACTTCCTCTTCCGTCAACTGAAAATCAAAAACCACCTCCGCCTCTTCAACTGATTCCGTCTCTGTGTCCGGCGTTACAGTGCCTTGGACTTGTTCTGTAGATTGTGAGGTCTCTTGTGTTTCGAGTTTCGGAGAACTTGCGCCGAGGATAGTCAGACCGACAATTCCTATGACACAGACGCTTGTGACCGTCAACGCGACTGGACGTTTCCAGAGAACAACCCGCTCGCTTTTGTCTAAAAACGGAAGGAGGAGCAATAGCACCATGCCGACTGTCGGGATGACAAACGTCCCAATGATCTCAAAGGGACCCTGGAAGTATTTCAGGAGTTGAAACAGAAATAGAAAATACCACTCGGGTCGCGGGTCATAATCCGCATTCGTCGGATCAGCGACATCTTCAAGCGGAACGGGAACAAATAGGGCGACAGATGCAAGGACTGCAAAGAGGATCAACATGCCGACAACATCTTCAAATACCTGATCGGGATAGAACGGTTTCCCAGTCTTCATCTCTTCTGGCGTGTTTTCCGGTTTACCTGAAGAACCGTAATATCGGACGAAGAAGAGATGCACACCGACCAAGCCGAAAGCTAACCACGGCAACCAGATGGTGTGAAGTGCGTAGAACCTCGACAGCGTCACGGCACCTATCTCTGCGCCACCGCGCATCACCTTCGCGACAAAATCACCTAACACGGGCGCAGTGCTGGCGATTTCCACACCGACAACCGTTGCCCAATACGCCTTCTCGTCCCACGGGAGCAGGTAGCCTGTAAATCCGAAACCGAGCACAATCAATAGTAGGAAAACGCCGAATATCCAGGTGAGTTCGCGCGGTGCTTTGTATGAACCGTAGAGAACAACACGGAGCAGATGCAGAAACACGATGATGACCATCGCGCTCGCGCCCCAATGGTGCAAGCCCCGCACGAAGGCACCGAACGGAACCTCTTCGCTGATATAGGTTACGGCGTTATGGGCGTGTTCGGGTGAGGGTGAATAGTATAACGCAAGGAAAGCACCTGTGACAGCTTGAAGGAGGAGCAGAAACATCGCCAAGCTACCGAGCGAGAATAGCAGATTAATATGTTTCGGCAGCGGTTTGCGGAGGTGTCTGTCCACCGACTCTAATGGAAGGCGTTCACGCATAAACGCCATCCACCCTTCCGACCTTCCATCCTTCCGACCTTCCATCCTGCTACGTCTCCTTCACGTATAAAATACCGGCTTCCACTTTGGTCTCGAGTCTCTGCAACGGCTCTGGCGGCGGACCCGCAACAACCGCGCCAGTCTTATCGAATATCGCACCGTGACACGGACAGAGGAAAGATTCCTTCTGCTCATCCCACCGGACGAGACAACCGAGGTGCGAACAGGTACGCGAGAAAACGCTCCACTCCCCATTGCCGGTGTCGGTTACATAGACGGAACGTTTTTTCGTCGCTTGAACCCAGCCGTCTTTCGCGGTGAAGGTGTAATCTACCTTTTTAAAGCGACTGTTTCTCAGCCGATCAGCGAGTCCCAAATCGACCCATTTCGATTCCGGCTTCTTAAAAGCAGGTGAGATCGCAAAACCGATGAGCGGAATTCCGGCGGCGAGGCTCAGAATTCCACCAATCAGTGCTGTTGCGAGTTCTAAAAATGAACGTCTGCTCTCTTTCTTCTCCATCGGTTTCTCCATGCACAACCTAACAGATCATGGGACAAAGATTAATTCTTCCGAGTTTGGCCTTCAAAGGGTGTACGGAGGTCGTAGCGTCCTTCTTCCAAGACGGGTAGTGTGCCGTCGTTAACCATAATTTCAAGCGGTAGTTCTTTCGTTTCCATCGGCATCGTGACGACGTTCTTAATTCGCAGCGACTCGTAGATAGCCAACATAATTTCAAGCGTATAGCGGGCTTGGACACCACTCCCGCGATGGTCAGAAATGTCACCCTCGATCCACTCAATGAGTTCCTGAAACTGGTTCTTAGGCTCTGGTGGCGGTGTGATCGTTTGCCATCCCTGTGCGTCTCCGTTTTGGAGGAGGATCGTGCCATCAGGACCGTTGCGAATCTGCCCTTCTGTGCCAGCAATTTGAGGCATTGAGACGGGTGGTTCCGGTAGGTCGCCTTCATAGATACCGCGTGCACCGCCTTCAAAGCAGACCAAACCCATACAGAGGTCTTCACAAATCGTCCGGCGTTCCCACCGGTCAGTGGTTCGGGATGTCTGTCCAATAACCCACAACGTTTCTGGGTCAGACAGCATGAATCGCCAGCCGTCGATAGCGTGTGTACCTGTATTGAGCAGTCCGGCGTGCTGTTTGGCGCGGTGATGGACGGTTGTCGGTTCGCCAATAGCTCCTGCAGCGACGAGTCGTCGTATTTCTATGTTTGCCGGTCTGTATCTACCTTGATGCCCGATGATGAGTTTGACGTTGTTTTCTTCGCAGGCGGCAATCATGGCATCGGCTTGTCCGAGCGAAGCTGCCATCGGTTTTTCTCCGATGATCCCTTTCACACCTGCCTTCGCTGCTGCGACAGTGGCTTCTGCTCGGGGGCCCTGCCACGTTGTGATGCTAACG
>VXZL01000546.1 GCA_009845505.1 Candidatus Poribacteria bacterium
GTGTCTACATCCCCGCCTTGAAAGACGGGGTTTTGACACTGAAGATTATGATAACTTATAACCACTTAACCAATATCGCCATTAGCAACCATTGTTAGCAATGCAGAATCATCGATTGTGAGGGGTAAATTAATCCTTGCTCGCTGTCTACTCGACTGATACGTTGCAAAGATGAGTTCAGTTGCCTGAAGTGCTTTACGTCCGCTCAACTCTGGTTCACGTCCGGTTTTTACACCGTGAACGAGATCCAGTATAGAGAGTATCGTTGCATCGCGTTCAGCGACCAAGCCAGTTAAGTCAGGTTCTTCCCATCCCGTGCTGCCCTCTCGAAGCATCCGCACTGGTGATACGCCTCTGCCACCGACATCAATGATGCCTTTTGTGCCGATGAGACGATTCGCGAAGCCTCCCAGAGAGGTTCCACCCGTTGCGAGCAAACCCTCTACACCATTCTTCCAGCGTATCCATGAAACGCCACTCGTCTCAACTTGAACACCGAAAACGGTTTTTTCCTCGGCTACGTCTATTTGACCGATAACCCAATCAACAGGTTCGTCATTATTGTAGAAGAAGAACATATCAAACCAGTGGGTTCCCCAATCGAGTAAATTCGGGCAAGCAGCTTCAAGACGGCATAATTCCCCGATTGCCCCTTCATTCGCCAAGCGTTTCGCTTTGACGAACTGAGCACCAAAACGACGTTGATGACAGAACGTTATGATAACATTGTTATCAACACATGCCTGATAAAGTGCTTTGGCATCGCCCCAGGTAGGTGCCATTGGTTTCTCACAATGAATGGCTTTAATCCCGCTGTTCGCGGCGGCGATCACCATGTCTTTATGGAGTTCAATCCAAGTACAGACACTCACAAAATCGAGGGATTCGGTATCCAACATCTCTTGGTAGTTTTCGTAGGTATTCGGCACTTCAAACGCCTCAGCAAAGGCGTTTCGTGCGTCTTCAACAGGGTCGGAACAGGCGACAATATCAACATCTGGGGATGCCTGATACCCGCGGGCATGGGAACGTCCACGACCGCCACAACCGATAATACCTGCTTTAAAAGTGGTTTCCATTTTTTAATTATTCCTCGCGGTTCGGTCAAGTCATTAACGGGCGAGATGACTTCGCCTACACAATCAACAAGTTAATTGATGGACAAGCGCGTCGTCTAAATGGATGCCAGAAATAAGGTGTGCCTCCCGCTGACGATACGCGCGTTCGCCGGGGATAAGAATTTCTTTAACACCTGTCTCGCGTCGATTCTCCTTGACCTGTTGGATGAGTTTATCAACCTCTGTTTTAAATTGCGCCAACGGCACGAAACTTGTTGGGTTCAGTGCGATGACGAGCAAGCCATAGTCTGCACCAGGGGGTGGAATCGTTGCGGCGTTCACCAACGCCCCAGCAAGAACCTGTATGATAAGCGCAAGTCCAAAGCCTTTATGTCCACCAAAAGGACGCACACTTCCCTTCAATGCCGCGTCGGGGTCCGTCGTTGCTTCGCCATCTGGATCAAAAGCGAGTCCTTCAGCGATCTCAGCACCTTCTCGCATCGCAACGAGTAGATCGCCGTTGGTAATCGCAGCAGTGGACATATCAAACAAGAGGGGAACTGTGTTAGACGGGATGCCGACAGCAAGTGGATTTGTACCCAAAATAGCCTCGGTTCCACCTTCCGGGGTAATCCGTGGCAAACAGTCAGCAAAGAGGATTCCAATAATATCCGCCTTTCGCGCCATATCGACATAGTATCCCGCCATCCCACAATGCGATGTATTGTAAACACCAACAATGCTTGTTCCATTCTGCTTGGCGCGTTCAACCGCGATTTCCATAGCGCGATAAGCAACAAGGTAGCCAGGCTGGTTTCCACCGTTAATCCGTACGCATTGTCCTTCTTCCTTATCAATTTGGAGGTCAGCCCGTTCGCCTTGTTCATGGCGACTTTTAATACCCGGCAATCGGATAAACCCGTGCGTTTTACGCCCGCGGAGTTCGGCTTCTAAGAGAATATCGGTAATAACGGCGGCATCTGTCGATGAGAATCCACTCTTCATCAAAAAGGTTTCAGCGAGTTGTCGCGCATCAGCAATAGAAATATGCAAGTTGTGGCTCCACTTCTTTGCAAATGATGGAAAATCGTAGATTATATATTGACTTCTATTCTCGCGTTTGTTATACTTTAGCGCAAATTTGGTTGACTGTCAAGATGCATTTGGCATGTAACTTTAATTAACCCGTTACTGTAGGCGCGGTTTTTTAACCACGCGGAAATACCCAAGGAGGTCCTACAGATGGCGAATCAAAAGCACGACCTGGTTGAATATCCTATCCAAGAGAACGTTCGATTAGAGACATACTGGCGTGATGATGCTGGTGGGCGTGGACCCGCGGCTTCTTTGTTCGTCTACGACGATGAGATTATGCGCTTCGATTGCTTCGGCGGCGATAATGGGCATTGTCATTTCAACCTACGACAGACTCGTGGTAGACGGTGGATGTACCCAGAAGGCACCTTCCAAGACCACATTCAGCAGAGCCTGTTTGATCTCCGTACAAATCTAAACTTCTGCCTCCAAACCCATCAAGATGAGCGGGTTCAAGAAGTTCAGATAGAACAGGGAAGTTTAGAACAGGCGATACCGCAGATGGAAACACACTTATTAGGGCTTGCAGAGAAACTGCAGCAGAATGTCAACTGAAAAATGCAAGCAGCAAGCCAACAACGGAGGCTTGCGGAACTTATGTTAAAACCGCGGTTGAACTAATTCCGTTGTTTTTCGCTTGGCGCAAGGACAGAAAACATGAAAGTCGTGACCGCGGCGGAAATGCGCCAGATCGATCAGGACACTATTGAAGGTATCGGCATTCCCGGCATCCTTCTCATGGAGACAGCTGGGAGTGCCATCGTCCGTGCGATTCAACGACACTATTCAACATGCAAACGGATTGGTATCTTCGCTGGCAAAGGGAATAACGGCGGCGATGGCATCGTTATCGCACGCCAACTCGCCCACGCAGGTCGCGACGTGCATCTTTTCTTGGTCTCTCCACCAGAAAGCTTCACCAGCGAGGCAGCGGTCAATCTCCAAATTGCGAAGCGTTTAACCGCAAGTTTTGGCTTGCAAGCTACGCCAAAAGGGAAATTGCGGATTGAGGAAATTTTAACGGACGCAGCACTCGAAACGGAAGAAAGTGTTTCTTTAAATCAAATCGCCAGCTGCGAACTCCTTGTAGATGCCATTTTCGGTACAGGATTGCGTGGTGAGGTGCGCGAACCCATCGCTACCATCATTAACACCATCAATAATCTTTCCATACCTATTCTCTCTGTCGATCTACCCTCAGGGCTGGATGCAGACACAGGGAATCCATTAGGCACTTGCGTGCAAGCAGATCGGACTGTGACAATAGGCTTACCCAAAAGAGGATTGTTAGTCCATCCCGGGGCAGAATTTGCTGGAAAACTGGAAGTTGTTGACATCGGTTTTCCAGAACAGGTTGTAGATGCTCAGAATATTAAGGTTCATTGGACAACCACAACAGAAGCGTCAGAATGGGTGCCGTTGCGTCCATCCGCATCTCACAAAGGGACCTATGGACGTGTTCTCGTCATCGCTGGTGCGACAGGCATGACCGGTGCGGCGGCACTCGCAAGTAAGGCTGCTTTGCGTGCAGGCGCAGGATTGGTAACACTCGCGACACCGAAGCATCTCAATCCAATTTTAGAAGGACTTTTGCCTGAGGTAATGACGCTGCCGTTGCCAGAAACAGCGGCAGGCAGCTTGGCGGTATCAGGGATCTCAACCATCCTTGAATTCGCAGAAAAGACGAAATCCGTTCTTGCGATCGGTCCCGGACTCTCCCAAAATCCAGAAACAGTGGCACTCGTCCATCAATTGATTCGCGAGAATCAGAAGCAAGGGTTGGGTCTACGGATGGTTATCGATGCGGATGGACTGAACGCGCTGGCGCAAGCGACAGAACTCATTTCATTACTCGGTAAGGACACAGTGCTTACACCGCATCCGGGTGAAATGGCGCGGTTAACGAATACCTCGGTTCCAACATTAGAATTAGACAGAATTAGCACTGTACAACAGTTCGCATACGAACAAGGCGTAACGCTTGTATTTAAAGGTGCGCCGACTGTTACGGGAACACCAGATGGAAATGTGTGGATTAATTCCACTGGTAACCCCGGTATGGCAACGGGAGGCATGGGGGATGTCTTGACAGGCGTAATCGCAGGGTTGATGGCACAAGGCATATCGAGCGAAAAGGCTGGCGCGCTTGGGGTCTATCTCCACGGCTTAGCTGGAGATATCGTATCGGAGAGATTGGGAACGCATGGACTCATTGCGAGCGATGTTCTGGAGGCAGTGCCGGAAGCAATTTTCTCGCTGACACAGTAGCATTCACGTTGGGTTTCACTCACATTCAACCCAATCTACAAGAAACATAAGGAGAAATCATGGAACTCGGATTGACTGGAAAAGTTGCTGTCATCACCGGCGGTAGCGAAGGCATCGGCAAAGGTATCGCACTTCGTCTGTGCGAAGAAGGGGCGAAGGTTGCAATTTGTGGAAGACGCGAAACCGTTTTAGAGGACGCTGCTGAAGACATTCGCGCACAAACCGGTGGTGAAGTCCTGGCTATCCCCGCAGATGTAACGGTACCAGGGACGTTGGAGAATTTTATCGGGCAAACCGCAAGTCACTATGGAAAAATTGATATTCTGGTGAACAATGCCGGTAGATCAGCAGGTGGCGACTTTGAAACGATGAGTGACCAAGCGTGGTACGAGGATTTAGATCTCAAATTGATGGGGGCTATCCGCTGCGCTCGATTGGTAATCCCACACATGAAGAGCAACGGGAGTGGTAGGATTATTAACATCACGCATCCGGGTGGCAAACAGCCGAGTGCGGGGTCGTGTCCGACCTCAGTCAGTCGAGCGGCGGGTATTGCCTTGACAAAAGCACTCTCTAAAGAACTTCTACCCCATAAAATCTTGGTTAACACCGTCTGCCTCACCTCAATTAAAAGTGCCCAAGGGGAACGGGCATGGAAAGCAGCGGGTTCACCCGGAACGCTTGAGGAGTATTGGGAGGCGCGCGGCGCGGAGCATCCGCTTGGACGTTTAGGGGAACCGAGTGAGGTGGGCAATCTCGTAGCGTTTCTCGTCTCAGATTGCGCATCGTTTATTACAGGAACGGCTATCAACATTGACGGTGGACTCTCTGCGGTCGTCTAAAAAAATACATTTTGCCACCCGCCGAGTATTGGGCGGTAATCTCGGTTCACACAGATGACTTGCCAAACCGTGTAGGGCAGCCCTTGTGGCTGCCCTCTTAACGAAGGAACGGAAAAAATGGAATTCTATAAAATCTACCCTGTCCCAGCGGCAGATGCATCAACCGCTTTCCAAGTGGAACTGGATCCGCGGGCGATCACCGCTGCAGAAGAACTTGAAAACAGTGGTGCACAAGGCACGGAAAGAGAAGCAATCCTACAGAAACATCTCGGCTCTGACTATGAGAAAGGCTATCGCGGCACTGCGTGGGGTCTGCACGGTATCTCTGAAGGGCTGACACCCGCACGCTTGGCAGTTTTACTGGAAGCACACGGCGAGTATTTGGATCCCTGTGCCGAACGCGAAACATTTGACCACAGTCTGATGGTCAACGTTGAGGAGGAATTAGCGTCACAGTTGGAGGATATCCTTGAATCTGTTTTGGAGGCGATTGTTGAGGAATATAAGATCGACCTGTTAGATGTGTAATACCTTCCTTTTGTGTAATACCAATTCTAATTGATAATTCCTCTTAAAAGGTTGGCTATTTTTCAGCACTGCTCGGTGCGGTTAGAAACCGCACCTACCGGGTGTGACGTGAGTCGGTTCGGTTAATGCGAGATAAACTTTTAGAAATGGTATAAGTTTCAGGAACCTTTCTGAGTAGAAGGTGTGGAAAAAATAAAAAAGAAATCACACTACGCGCCTTTGCAGGATCGTTTCCACCACAGGGGGAGAATACACAATGCTAATGACGCTAATCCGAAAAGAGATTATGCATCATATTTTGAGTGCCCGGTTCGTTGCCCTGCTTGTGATGTGTATATTGCTCATACCGCTCAATCTCCATATCAATTACCATCATTATCTCAAACGCCAAGTTGACTATCAAGAAACCCTCAAAGACGAAAACAATAAAGATTCGGCAGATCAACCTTGGAAACAAAGAAAGATAACAGACCCGAATCTTGAAGTTTCCAAACTGCTTCTTAAACCGACCCCTTTAAGTGTATTTGCAACTGGTTTAGAATCCGCCCTCCCGAGTTACCTCGGCATGACACGCAACGGAATAACGCGGGGGGAAGCGGCACTCTCTACAGCACCAATAGCCTTTCTTTTGGGGCATCTTGACTTCGTGTTCGTCGTCAGCACCGTCTTCAGTCTCCTCGCGCTTCTGTTTACCTTCGATGCCGTCGCAGGCGAGCGAGAGGCAGGAACGCTTCGGATAACCCTCGCCAATGCCCTCCCGCGCGATGTCTTTTTATGGAGTAAACTCATTGGCGGGTACCTCGTATTTATCGTTCCGTTCTTAATCTCTCTCATCATCGGCTTGCTTGTGATCGTTTGGCAAGGATTTCCGTTAGCCGAACCCGCTATCTTTCCGCGCGTCCTCGGTCTCGGTCTCGTCTCACTGCTCTATATTGGTGTCTTTTTTATCATCGGGGCGGTAATTTCAATCTATTTTGACAGTTCCAAGACAGCCCTCATCGTCGCCTTCACCGTTTGGGTGTTCGCTGTCCTAATTTTACCGCGTGTCGGGTTTCTCGCGGCACAAATCGTCGCGCCGACTTCAACGGCAGAGAGCGTCTACAGGGAAAAGGCAGCGCAGCGGGCAGAATTGCATGCCGCCTTGGAAATGAAAAGAGGCGAAATCTTGGGTAGACTTATACGAGAAGCAAATGCCATACCACAAGGGAAGAATACAACAGGCGTTTTTCAAATAGGGTCGGACTCTCTTGACAAAATGAACGAGGAGATGGCACCTCTTGAAGAAGAGGCTCGGGTAAAATATCGCGACCTCGCAACGCAGCTTGATAGGCGTTACCAGCAAGCAAGAAAATACCAAGATGAACTCGGCATAAACTTTTCCCGAATCACACCTACGTCCTCCTTCATTTTTCTGGCAACGGATGCCACACAAACCGGTCAAGTGAAAAGAAACACCTATTTTCAAACAGGAACTCGCTACTATGAGGTGCTCGATGCAGAAATGTTCAGCAAAATGTCAGAGGCTGCGCTTGTTGAAACAGAAGAAATCCCGTCCCCATCGACACCTCCACCGATCAAGGAACTGACCTTAGAAGAAACATTCCAGCACGCCGCTATAGATTTACTATTGCTCTGTTTCTTCGCAATCGTGTTTACGACGGTAGCGTTTCTGAAATTTTTCAGGTTGGATATTTGATGCAGCACACCGCCACTGATAGGTGAAAACCGTGAAATCCATTTTTTATTTATTTAGCGCGCTATTTGTTTTCGTTTTCCTCTCCGCTGCTTTCGCAAAAGCTCCAGCGACCACCAAAATAGCATTCACATCAAACCGCGATGGTAATTTTGAAATTTATACGATGAACCCTGATGGGTCGGACCAGATAAACTTAACGCAACATCGCGCCGCCGATCAGAATCCGGTTTGGTCACCGACAGGTGAGCAAATTCTTTTCGTCTCTGATAGACACGAAATGAAGGACCTCTACCTTATGGACGCGGACGGGACGAACGTTCGTAAAGTATTCCCAAACTTAGTCGGTAGACAACACCCAACGTGGTCGCCTGACGGGAAACAACTATCTTATCACCGATTCGATAAACTCGCCATCTATGTTGCTTCAAGCGATGGGGAGAGGGAGGAGAAATTGGTGAACGGCTTGTGGCCCGTGTGGTCCCCGAACGGCTCTGAAATAGCATTCGTTGCCGATAAAAACTTCGCGCTTATTGCTGAACGCGTCCTCCAAGTCGAAGCCCCTAAGATTCAGATTATCAATCTACAAACTAAGACGGAAGCAGCACTTCTTCCCGGAAAGGAGCTGATGTTCCATCCCGCCTGGTCCCCCAATGGGAATAAAATCGCCTTTTCTTGGATAGATCTGGATGCTATCCCTGCCATTGGTAAAGATATTGCAGATAACGAGTCGGTCTATGTCGTCAACAGAGACGGTAGCGAACTGAGGCAGATTGCTGATGCAGAGGATGGCGCAACATCCCACCCCATCTGGGCACCGCAGGGAGATGAACTTATTTATGAAAAACAGATCCGTGAAACCGTCCACCTCTTCAAAATCGCCTTGGCTGATGGAATTCCAGAAAAACTCACAGATCGTGGTGATAATGTAGGTGCGGATTGGTTCGATCCGGCGTTTGCCTTGCCAGTCTCGCCACAACCCCAGCTGTTAACAACAGTCTGGGGGAAGATAAAAACCAGAGATTGACGAAAAGTGGTTGATGTGTTACTGCTCTGCTTTTCTGGAATCGTGTTGACGACCGTGGCATTCCTGAAATTTTTCAGGTTGGATATTTGATGTTGCACGGCACACCCAATTTTAGAGGCAAAAAGAAAAAAGAAGATTTTCTCCGAATCTTCTTTTTTATATAATTATGCAACCATTTTTCCTCAACGCGCGTCATTAATGGGCAATTCGGGATTAACGCCACCTCTTTGCTTCCTCAATTGACGAATAGGATCGAAGCAGTTATAGTTAACTGGAGAGCTTATCAGGAACGCTTGATGAACGCGTAACTCCTACGCCCCATACGAAAAATCCCTTCTTGGAGGTATCCGATGCAAAATGACGCTGAATTAATTCGCCGCACACTTGATGGCGATGAAACCGCTTTCACCACGCTCGTGAAAAAACACCAGAAACACGTCCACGCCCTCGCGTGGCGCAAAATTGGGGACTTCCATATCGCTGAAGATATTACGCAAGAGACCTTTCTGAAAGTCCATCAAAATCTGGCAACCCTGAAAGAACTGGAGCGATTTCCGGGATGGCTATATGTGATTGTGACCCGGTGCTGCATTGCGCGGCTCCGGAAGAAACGGCTGCATGCCCAACTCGTGGAGGATATTGACCTTATGAGAAAAGGAAAAGACACCTATTCCCAACATGTGGCAGATGAGCAAGCAAAAACAGTAACTGAAGCACAGCGAGAAGTCGTCAAAAAATTGCTTGCCAAATTACAAGAGAGCGATCGCACCATCATAACACTTTACTACTTCGGAGAGATGACGTGTGAAGAAATTAGCAAGTTTCTGGGGGTATCCGCCAATACGATTAAGAGTCGGCTCAGTCGCGCCCGTCAACGTTTGAAGAAGGAAGAACCCTTGATTCAAGAGGCACTCAGCACCTTCCAGATCTCTCCAAATTTGACTGAGAACATCATACAAGCCGTGAAAGACAAAGGAGGCGGCATCAAACCTGCACCACCGAAAGGAAACACGCCCCAGCTCCCTTGGGCAGTAACCGCTTCAACTGCTATCGTGGCACTGCTGATCCTCGGAATGGGCAATGAATATATAACCTATTTCCAGCACCCCTACAGTTTAGACGCGACTTCGGAGATGAGAATTGACATCGTAGAGGCACCTGCGGCACCTATGAGGCAGGTTAAACCCGCCGTGAAAACCCAACTCGGTCGCACAGATACACCGGGAAGAAACACCGGATCCAGTCCAGGGGCAGATACCCACCGAATGGCAGCTCTCGAAGCAAAAGACCCGGAAGTGCTAACAGAAGAAACACAGCAGACGCAGATGGAGGTATTGGACTTTTTTCGGATGCCGGAAAGCGGGCATCTGGACTATACCGTTGTCCACATTGATGCCACAGCGTTTGAAGACGGCGGGATGTTAACGATTGACATTCGCGTCGGTAGCGGCGAAGCAGCGGGTTCATTCGACCTATTTGATGGCGACAGCAAACTTCCAAGGGGAGGCATACGTAGATCAAGCGATGCGCTTGCACATCAGTGGGGAATCCCACCCGGTGGTACAGGAACAATCACCTATCAATTTGACAAGGGGCAAGCCTTTCGATTGGGAGCTGCAAGCGATTGGCAGAGCGAAAAAGGAAGTACCAACGCCTTTTACGCACAAATTTCCATTCGGTAATCCTATTTTTACTTATTCTTTCAACTTTGTTTGGAGGTTTGAAAATGAAGAAATTAGGCATCGGGAACCTTCTGATTTCTGTTCTGTTCCTGCCATACTGGGGATTTGCAGCTGACACACCCACTGCCAACAGAATCACTCTCACGCTTGACAGCGACGCTAACGTTGTCGTCAAAGGCTTTATCGCCCCGATTGCGTACACCGGAAGCAATTTCCATGTAGAGTGGGACGCACTGGCGAACCTACGAGTCGCCGAGCCTGAAAAGCAGTATCCGACAGCGGTCTTTCAGGCGTTTCTTCCGACGGAAGTAGGCTTACGAAAGGGGAGCGGGAAAACGTTCCTCCAAAGGTTGCAAAGCCTCCTCCGCGAAAATCCGACATCACGTGGGAATGGTGTCTCTGTTGGCGATCTCTGGGAAATCGAACAAGACGGTTTACTGGCGTTGCTGAGGCAACTTCACCCGAACCCACATCTCGATATGCACATCAATTCGGGAGATTCGCGCGGGGCATGGGCGTGTCTACGTGCCTACAATGCCGAAATAGCCCACATCGTGTTTCGCGTTCATGCAGAGTTCAGGTTAGCGGACGGTTGGTTCACCCCTTCACAGTTTACTGGACATCTCGTCCTCAACCGTCCAGACGAGAAAGTCGCCTTCTTTCAAATGTACGTCCCTCACGGCACACTCAACTTCGATGTCAACCGATACCATAACGATAGGCGCATCTTTACAACGGATGCCGGCTTCTGCCCGCAAATCGAACTTCGTGCCGGTACAGAAACTATAATTCAAGATACCCAATTCTCTGAAGCAATACCTCTATCAGAAGCCGAACGTATCTTAATACGACGTTTTTACAAATCACAGTACATTAACTGGGTATCGGTAGATGCAGCTTTAGAAATGGCACGGGCAGAACAGAAACCGATTCACATTGTTTCAACAAATGGTCCACTGACTGATGAAGCGTGCGGAGGGAGCGGCAAGAGCCTGAGGGCAGTTGCTCTCTCTGATGATAAAAATATCGAACTCTTGAACGACAGTTTTATCAACACGTGGGTACTCAATACCGACATGAAACGCTTACGAGATGCAAACACTATTGACGACCTACCGCCTTTGACACAAATCATCGTTCAGGGCTGGAAGAGACTCTCACCTATAGATTCTTTGATTATCTCACCTGAACTTGAACTCATGGGTAGGCAGCCTGTTAACGAGCTCCCCTTGCGCAATAAGGCGAAGGCGTATCGGCTGTTCCTTTCAGAAGCGTTGGCAGGAAAACGCCCCGGAGTCGGTGAGAGCATCCCGATGCCACTGTCAAGCAGTCGCGGGGTTGTCCTCGACCGGATACAACCGTCCGTGGAAGTACTGGACACTTTTGGTTATGCGACTGCCCCTCAAGATGCCACTGTTATAAGAATTGATACGACCGCCTTTGAAAACGGCGGCACACTCACCATCGCCATTCAAGTTGGTAGGGCAGACCTTGTCGGTTCGTTCGATCTGTTCCCTGGCGACAGTGCACTTCAGACAGAAGGAACACCTCAGAACGCACTCGCCCAGGCATGGGGAATCCAACCCCGTGAAACCGGAACAATCACTTATCGATTTGACAAGGGGCAGGTCTTTCAACTCCGTGCCACTGGCGGTTGGGTCAATCAGGAAGGAGGCACCAACGCTTTTCGAGCCCGAATCTCTGTTCGGTAAGCTCCTGATAGCCTTTTTTGAAAAATTAAGCAACTTTTTTGCCCTTAGATTGTATCTTTAATTAATAAAGACCTTTCAGGGTTGTCAGTTAACTGAAAACCAATAACCAACACCGAGGTTTAGATTATGTTACACACCCTAATACGCCAAGAACTCGTGGGACATTTGATGAGCGCGCGGTTTTTAGCCGCCGTTGTGATTACGCTCCTGCTCGTTGTCGCCAATACCGTTGTGCTGATTGACGCTCACGAAAACCGAGTCGCGAGTTACAGCCAACAAGCGAAAGTCCATCGTGAGAAAGCGGTAGAGGCAGAAACCTATTCGCAGTTAGAACTTTTCGTTGAACGCCCCCCGAATCCGCTTAGCCTTTTGAGTGCCGGATTAGAGAAGCGTCTCGGGACAACCGTTGAAATTTATCACGGCGAGGTGCCGACGATTTCAAGCGTCTCCGCACGAAACTTGGAGAACCCGTACCTAAATCTTTTTTCTCAGATCGATCTGGTGTCTATCTTTCAAGTGGTGCTAAGTCTACTCGCACTGCTTTTCGCTTACGATGCAATCGCAGGCGATTGGGAAAGCGGCACCTTGCGTCTGGTTATCTCGCATCCGGTCCGGCGAGGGACAATTCTATTTGCCAAATATCTCGCCGCGATGGTGTGTCTGCTGCTGCCTGTGCTGATGAGCTTACTGATAGTGATGCTTCAGCTTTCCCTCGCCAGTTCGATTCAGCTGGATGCAACAGATTTTCTGAGGGTTGGTGGAATCGTCGGTACTACAATTGTCTACTTATCTGTTTTTTATCTGATTGGACTGTTGATTTCCACTATGACCCGCCGCACGGCTACGTCCCTGATGCTCTGTATGTTTCTATGGGTCGTTTTGGTACTTGTTTATCCGAACTGGAGTCGATTTACCCTTAATCCCGTGGGCGATATGCGCGCAGAAAGACAATCCGCGAATCAACAGATTAATCAAATTTGGGAAGAAGTCGAACGGGAAGAACAACGGTTCTTAGCCAACAGTCCGCTTGAGGGGGAACCGCCTCGGTTTAATATCGGTTATTCAGGATCATCATCTTCTTCCGACAGAAGATATGGGTTTAACATGATCAAAGTGAACGCCGATTCAGAACCGAGTCTCCCGCATTTCCAAAACTATCAAGCGTTCATCGGTACAACGCACATCCGCGCAGCAGAAAAGGCAGGATTGATAAACGAACAACGCTTGGCACGAACCACCATTCGACAAGCAACATGGGATGAACGGTTGATGAAATTCAGCCCAGCAAGCCTCTATACCTTTGCAACTTCCGCCTGGGCAGGCACGGATATGAATGGCATGTTAGATTTCGTCGGCGCAGTCCAGGCATACCGCCAGATACTGATTGACTATTTGCACGATAAAGACGCGTTTGCGAGTCGACGCTGGTTTGCTTCTGACCAAGGTGCAGTAGATTGGTGGGATTTGCCGCAGTTTCGCTTCGCGCGGGCGGATGTCTCCGAAAACGCACAACGCGCCCTGCCAGATGTATCAATTCTTTTCCTCATGAATCTGGTGCTGTTTATGGTAAGCTTTCTGATTTTTATCAGAGTTGAAGTTTAAAGGAGAAAACACAATGATTAGACATATCATTCAAAGAGAGTTCTTTGACCATCTCAACAGCCTCCGCTTCGCCTTGACTGTCATCATCATGGCAGCACTCATGATAACCAATGCCGTGGTGCACCTTCAGAGCCAGCCAGACAAGGTCCGGAGCTATTCTGAGAACGTCGCCCGTGACCGCGACACATTGCAGTCGCGGACGGAGCTCTATGAACTCCTGAGAAAGGGGCCTGGGACACTTTACAAACAGCCATCCGCATTGACTTTCATTGCAGACAGCGCGGATGCCTTTTTGCCGAATCGCGGCACGCAAAATTGGGGATCCTGGAGTAGAACTGCGGGATTAGGCATACAAGTCAAAAGCATCTGGTCGGCGGACTATCCCACCGCCAATCCGAATGCGCGGGACCTACGTCCCAAGGCGACAAAGATAGACTACGTATTTATCATTACCTATCTACTCTCTTTCATTCCCCTCTTGTTTACCTTCGATGCCCTCTCTGGCGAAAGAGAAAGCGGAACGCTCCGATTATGCCTCGCCAACCCGATTTCGCGTCCCGCACTCTTAGTCGGAAAGTTCTTAGGTACCCTGATAGCCGTTCTCATTCCGTTCTGTTTTGCAGTACTGTTGAATCTGGCGGTAATTTCCACAGATAGTTGGACGCAGCTCGGGGCGGCAGACTGGGGACGTTTGGGGATGATTATGCTGATCGCCTTAGGTTACGCCAGTATCTTCATCGCAATCGGGTTGATGGTCTCCGCTGGCACGCGAGACACCCGGGTGAGTCTCGTCGTGCTGTTGATTATCTGGGTGGCACTCGTCGTCTTTATGCCTTCCACTCTCGGCACGCTCTCCACAAAATGGATGTCTCCCGTCCAAACCGCTCATCAAAGGGAAACCGCAAAAAGGCGCGCGCTTGAGCAGATTAACGATGATTTCGACCAGCAAATGATGGACAAAGCGCAATCACAAACCGGAGGTCTTCTCAGTCAACTCATGGACCTTGCGAAAACCTCGCCGAAAGAAGCGGAAAAATTGGCAAAGGAGAAACAAGCAGAACTTATGGCGGCGATGGCGAAAGCCGAAGCCGAAAAGGCAGATGCAGATGAGGAAGAATTGCGTATCAAGGCTGAGTTTGTCAACAAAGATGTCGAAATCCGGGAGCGGCTAAACCGCGAGCATTTAAGGGCACAACTCGCGCAAGTCCAGCGCGCCAGGGCGGTGACACGTTTCTCGCCAGCAGCCATCGTCCAATACGCCCTTGAATCTATGACTGGTACGGGGTTGAACCGCCACCTGCAATTTCTTGACAGTGTGCACCTTCATATCAGACAGTTCCGAGACTTCATCATTGAAACCGATCGTGCCGATACAGAAAGCCCCCATATCATCGGAATCCCGGAGGGAATGTCCAACAAGCCGATTTCACCGCAGGCACTTCCAAACTTCGAGGATAAAATCACTTTTAGCGATACCTTCAACGCAGCAATACTGGATATACTGTTGCTCGTCGGACTGCTCGGCGTATTTCTTTTAGGGGCATTCCTGATTTTTATCCGTTCAGAGGTATAAAAAAGGAAAAAACTATGATAAAAAGAATCCCTACACGTTCCTTATCCTATCTGTGGCTCATCTCTATCTTCACTGTCCTGCTTGGATCAGCAACGCACGCCCAAACGATAGAAACCGTCATTCCATCGGATAGCTTCCTCTACCTCAAACTCCAAAACCTACAAGAATGTCGTGTGGCAATTGGGAGCTCCGAAAACTGGAAGGCGGCTGCAGGTTTCATCTCCGCTGCCTCACAGTGGCAAGATATTCAACAACTCATGCAGGCACTGCCCATGTTTACAGGGGCGGACATCCAAGGTTTAATCGAAACCTTTTTGGGAAGCCAAGTCGCAGTGACAGTTTCGCCTGGCGCAGCGGGGTTGATGGTGGGAATCGTTATTGAAAACAGCGGGAACCAACGCCAAGCAGCCGAACAAATCTTATCCCAAGTCGTGACAACCCTCAGCGGCATGGCAGGAAACCCCGTACAACCTGAGGTAGGAGACTATCAAGTCATCACGTACCATACTGCACAACTTAACACACTGGAACTCACATACGGGCGCGTTGATGAAACCCTTCTGCTGGTGGGCATTACCCCTGGTAGCTTTGAGAAAATGGTGGACACCTACAAGACTAAAGGACGTGCCATCACTGAAAACACTGCCTATCGTCCTGTTGCGGATAAATTTGGGAAAAGCGAGGTATTCGCGTATGTGGATGTGGAAACAGGAGGTCCTTATCTGAAAGCACTCCTACCGCCTGTTGTTGGTAAACAATTAGACGCTTTCCAGACGTTGGTCTACAGGTGGGATCTGCTGAAACCGGGTGGCAGCCAACAGCTGTCCGGCACATTGAAGAATGGTGGACAAGGTACACTCATCTCGCTGTTCCAAGAGCCATCTAAAATGCAAGCCATTCAGGGCTTGTCAGGGGACGAGGTGCTCTTCCTTACGGTCGCGCCATCAAGTTCCCAGACCTTTTGGCGGATGCTCTTTGCTTCCGAGAGGAACACAACCTCCATCGATGAGAGCCTCAGGAGTTTTCTGATACCCGATCAGACCGATCTGCTTGCGGCAGTGACAGGCGAACTTGTTATCAGCGCGGATATTTCCTTCTTAGAGAAACCTCCTAATTTTAACACCGGATTGACGGGTGGAAAGATTGAAAGGTTTAAAGTTGAATTTGCGGAGACGGATTTAGGGTTGATTTTTAATCCCGCTTCTCCCTTGAAATGGCGGGCTCTTTTCAACGGTCTCCTCGAAAAACTCAGTACCGAATCCCCCCAACAGTTTGACTATAAAGGCATGACCTTTAACACTGCTGCTATATCCGGCACCCTCTATTATGGAAGTGTCAACGAACTATTTGTGATAGCACTGTCTGAAAAACAGTATAAATCCATCGTTGATAATCTTTTGACTGGAAATCCGACATCCAGCTTTAAAAGGAGACTGGAAGATTTACCGGCAAATCCAGCGTGCTTGTTCCAACTCAACATAGAAAAGCTTTTACCTTTTGTTGAAACCGAGGGACTTCCGTGGTGGAGACCGGAGGTAATTGCGTTCACACAAAAAGTAGGGGTTCTGTTCGCTTCGCTCGCTGTCGGAGCGGATGCGGCATCGCTGGAACTGACACTCTCACCCGAAGAAAAACCGATTGATGCAATAGCAAGGCTCGCCCCTATCCTTTTCTTCGTAACCATGATGTTAAGTCAGCGATAGTAAAGAACGCCTTTGTCGGCAGAGCTTGCAATCCCAGGTTATCAGTATGCACCTATCTCCAGATAGTGTCTTTTAGGAACTCTTTCCAATAATAGGTGTGTAACATACTGAAAAAAATAATGCAACCTTTTTGCCTTCAAAACGCGTCACTATAAACATAAGTCAGTATATCTCTCGGTAACCCTACGAAAAAATAGAATGAAGGGATACAACATCCTTCAGGTTACACAAACAAAGGAGACCAAAAAATGAAAAACACTTTTCGCAGCGTAGACGTTCTATCCAGACTTTCACTTTTCACAGTTTTGGGACTTGCCATTTTTCTCAGCAGTTGCTCCGACTATTCGCACACGCAGAAATACATTTCTGAAAGCGAAATAGCGAATATCCAGTTACGCGAACATGTAGAATTCAGTTGGTCAGCACCCCCCAATCACAAAAAGTATACTGGACCCCAAAACGCACGTGAACTTATGCAAGCATTTAATGCAGACTACAACCGTGGACATGCAAAGACCGAGGTGAATATCCATCGTAAAGGCGTTGGCATAGAAACCGCAAATTATGTTAGCACCTTCACAGAACGCGAGATAGATGCAAGATACCCGCGAGAAGAATGGCTCCAACACCTTCTGGACGGAGGCGTTACCATAGAAAATTTCGGCGACTACTCACGCTACCTATCAAAACGGCACACGTTGGCACTTCTCGAAGACAACCCGAATCTGCAACAGTTAGGCATTTTGGATATTCCACCGACAACGGATTGGGAAACTTACAAAGCTGCTTATATGGATAAGTTGGTAAATCACCGTATCGAGATTCTGGGCGCGAGAGAACAGTTCCATCACAGCGAGAAAGGACCCTTCAGTTCTACCAATATTACTGAGAGCATTCGCACTGGCAACAGCAAAAACCGATAAAGGTCTCGCTTGAAAACCCTTTAAATTTCTGGTATCATATACACAGAGAAAACCAACTGTAGGAGAAACCCAATGTTAGAAACCCGCGAACTCACGAAAGTCTATAATGAAAGCGTTTTAGCCGTTAACAACTTGAATCTAAAAGTGGATGATGGCGAAATCTATGTCGTTCTCGGCGCAAACGGAGCAGGGAAAAGTACGACCATCTCCATGCTCCTGAACTTTATCGAACCTACAAGCGGCACCGCACTCGTCGGGGACATTGAGATACCTAAGTTTCCACTGGAAGCCAAGAAGCATCTCGCCTACGTCTCCGAGAACGTCGAACTCTATCGCAACTTCACGGCACGTCAAAACCTGTCTTTCTTTGCGAAACTCGGTGGACGGAAGAAGGTATCCAATGAGGAATTAGATGCAACACTCGGACGTGTCGGTTTACCAGAGGAAGCGTTTACACGGCGCGTCAAGACGTTCTCTAAAGGGATGCGTCAACGCTTGGGGATTGCTATTGCGATTATGAAGAACGCACAAGCCGTCCTGCTCGATGAACCGACCTCCGGCTTGGATCCCAAGGGCGGTGCCGATTTCTTGAACCTACTCCGCCAACTCAAAGAGGAAGGGAAAGCCATCTTCATGTCCACGCACGATATTTTCCGTGCGAAGGAGATCGCCGATAGGATAGGAATCCTTGTGGAAGGTAACCTGGAGCGGGAACTCACGCGCGACGAGATTCAAAAAGAGGACCTTGAGGCGTTGTACCTGCACTATGTCGCTGGATATGAATCTGAAGAAGACGCGCCTGAGTAGAGAGAAGGGTGAAAAAATATGGATGGATGGAAGATACTTGGACGGACAGATGGATGGATGGAAGAATGGGTGACACCAATCTTCCAACCTTCCAATCTTTCAATTCCAATGCTCGTGTTTATTTTTATCGGCACGATAGGGATATTGCTGCCGACAGAAACACCGATAGCGTTTGCAGAAGAGACCCAACCGGTTTCCGATGAGAACAGAGCAAAAACCAAAGAGGAACAGAGCCGCCAAATCCAGATAGAGACGAAACGCTTGGAAATGGAACTCAAGGAACAACTGATGAAAAAGAAGTTGGTTGAACTTGAAAATCTTAAAGCGATGATGATGGAGGCAAATAATATCGTCACTGTCTCTCAAGTGAATAAAGCGGAGGAAGATTACGAAACCGCCGTCTCCGAATACGAACAAGCAAAACTGACGCTGCAAGACACCGAACTTAACTCGCTCAAGGACGAGTGGCACATCACTGTCGAAAGCACAAACTTATATGAATCCGACGACGGAAGAGAACTGTTCTCAATCACGTTGCGGAATAGCTCATCCCCCGTCACACTCGTTGAGAGCTCCAAAGTGTTGGGACGCGAAATTATTATTAGTGCACAGATTGACGACATCTTTGTGTCGATTAAAGAGCAGGAAGGTTACGGCACAAGTGGGGCAATTATCGCTGAACCTTACGAACAACGCATCGAAACGCTCAAAGAGGGTGAAGCCGTTACGTTAGAGTTTGAACTCATAAAAGAGGATGTACGAGATGTCGTTGTCGAGTTGATATACTCGGGTGAGACTGACAATAAGAATATCCACTTAAAACAGGAAGACCCCTACATCTCCGTCGTGTCAGCGAGACGCTACAAGAAGGGCGACCGACGGCACTTGGAGGTTGTACTTACCTACGGTGCCATAAAGGGAGAGAGAAAAGAAACAGACACCACTGACCCCACAGATTACTCGAATGGCGCGACAGCGCAAGAGATTAACAACGTCTATGTCTCCATCAGAGACGAAACTGACGCGATTATCGGTTTCCCCTACGAATACCGGATCCCATCGCTGAAAGATGGACAGGCGACAACTCTTGATTTTGAACTCCGACGGAATATTGATAGCGTTACGGTTCATATTCTATACCTTGACAAGCCGTACCCGAAAAAAATCCATCTTGAGGAAGATACACGCCACATTTCTATCCTGAGTGCGAAGAAGTTTCGCGTGGACAACCAAATGATGGTGACGCTTCAACTCAAGAACACCTCCACAACCGAGGCGATGCCGAGCAACGCAACCCCTGAAGAGATTGCAGCGGCAAACGAGATCCGAGGAATTTACGTCTCCTTGCTCGATGTCACCGATGACACAAACATCGTCAAACCTTATGAAACGAAGATACCCGTCCTCGGCTACAACGAAACCGTGGAACTGACGTTTCAACTTCAGAAAGATGTCGAAAGCTTGAAGGTGGAGTTGAAGTATCCCGAACTCCCCGAACCCGACACACGCCTCATCTATCTACAAAAAGAATCTGCCTTGGATGTGGTAAACGTCAGTTCATTACGATTTTCGCAGGAGGGGAACCTCGGCAGCAGCGTCACTTATGACTTGACATTGGATCGGTTGGCTGAAACAGAAAACACTTTCCAACTCCGCGTCATTAACCTGCTGAACCGCCTCTCCTTTGAATTCCAAGACCCAGAAACGCAGTCGCGTCAGTCACAGGTGAAGTTCACGCAGGAACAGTCGAAACGGAGTTTGTCCCTAATCGTCTATCTGCCAGAAGAACTGGATGCCTCCTATCTTGACAGTACACTTGAGTTCTATGTTGCTGTTTTGGACGAGGCAGAGGCAAACGAACTCGGTGGGGTCAACAATCGCTTGGATTTACCCGCCGATAGGATCGCGGGGATACAAGGCGGGGTTGAACGGTTTGAACTGATTCCAAAAGGTGTTCCAGAGATTGAGGTATTCGTGCCGAATGCGTTCCAGACAATTAAAATAGGCGAAGAGGTCAACATGACAGCGACGTTAAAGAATATCGGTACCCGCGACCTCGTCGATATCCGTATGATCGTTGATGTCAACACGGACTGGAAATACACGGTTATCCCCGAAGTTGTCAGTTCACTCGGACGGAATGCGGAGACGGAGATACAACTGACCTTAAGTCCACCTGCGGATATCGGGGTTGGCGAATATCAAGCGAAGTTAAACGCCGAAGTCACGGTCGATAACCGGAAGTTTGAGGCACGCGACCGTTCAATTACAGTACAGGTTGAATCACAGACGCAAATGTCGGTAACGACGCTCCTTTTCGGTGCGTTGATTCTCCTTATGATTGCGATTGTGGTTGTCACAATCCGCATCAGCCGCCGTTAAGGAGCTTGAGAATGAACAAAAAGTTGACGGCACTTGCAGTGTGTCTGTTTCTCAGTATTGCGGGTGTCGTCTCAGCACAACGCCTTGTCTCACTTCAGCCAGAACGCGCAATAGCACTCGCTTTACAAAACAACGAAACAGTCAAAAAAGCAGAGAAAGTTGTCGAGCGCGCCAAGGCAAACCTCCGTGTCTCTAAAGCTGTTTACCTCCCACAGGTCGGACTCACCGGCGAATATCAAAGACAGAAAGATGGCGACATCGAAGACAGAGACTATCTCACTCGCGCACAAGCGAGCATGCTCTTTGCGCAATTCGGTGAAATCCCGCAAGGTCTTGATGCCGCACAGGAAGAGGTTCGCAAAGCCGAAATTGAATACGAACGCGCCAAGAAGGAGATCGTCTACGCTGTTCGGAATCTCTGGCATAATATTATTCTCACGCAAGAAGAAATTAAAGAACGGGGTGCGATTGCGGTGGAACTCGAAAAGAAATTAGAAGGCACAAAAATTGAACAGACCCAAAGGCGGATTCCATTTCTCAGGCAACTCAACACAGAATTGGAACTCTCAGAACAGCAACTCGCACTCAACGAACTCCAACGACAACTCGACGTGGATACCGCTGAACTCATCAGTCTCACTGGACTTGACCCACTTGCACAGGTTGTCCTTTCGCGCCCCCTTCCAGACGACGATGTAACGCTCGAAGCTGCCGTTGAACTCGCAATCACCAATAGTCTTGACCTTCGCGACTTACAAGGCGATATGTTGCGTCAAGAACGTCTCGCCGGAGAGACTATCTGGAACCGCTTCCCTGAACTCTCTGCTGAAGCACGCTATAAGGATCTCAGTGTGCTCCTGGAGCAACAAGCAGGTAACCAGACGTGGGACGCAAAAGCCATCTATGATCCGGTGATACTTGACCGTGAACGAGATGGCGCGAGTCTCTTTGAGACAAATCCACGCACCCAAGATGGATGGGAACTGGGTTTTAAGTTCAACATCCCGTTATACGATGGAAATAAGACGAAGAACCTTCGCTCCCGAGAAGTCGCAGAACTTGAGCGAATGCAGCTCGAGTACGTCGAAAAAACAAAGTTAATCCGTGTAGAGGTGCGACGGGACTACCGTGAGGTGGCAAATGCAAGAGAACGGATGGAAATTGAAGAAAAGCGGGTGAGAATTTTCGAGCAACAGTTACGGACGATTGAACGCGTGCTGGATGAAGTCACCGTCGAAATCCCCGGTTACCAAGGTCTAACCTACAACGATGCGTTTCAAGCACAAGCACAATTTACAGAGGCACAACGCGTCTATTATCAAACCCGCCGAGATCATGCAAGGGCAAAGGAAAAACTCCGAGAAACAATGGAGTGGATTGAATAGTAGTTAGCGTTCAGTCATCAGGGCGTTGCGTGCTGCGTCCGCCACTCTCAGCAATCAGTAAGAGCATCTATCAGTTGTGGACGTTTTCACCCGCCACAAACGAACTACTGACTGCTGAAGCATAGCGACCTGACCGCTGACCGCTATTTTACCTCACTCATCAAAAAAGAAACCTGCGCCATAATAAAAAATAGCAGATTAAACAACACCAACAAACCGACCTGAGATAACACACTCCGATACGAGATATGCTCTGTGAACACCGGCACCGCCGCTGGATTCACCGGCTTCTGCGACAACCCCTCTTTTACAGGATAGATGTGTAGACTCTCCGGATCGCTCTGATCTTCGGTTTCGATGAAATCTATGAACGTCTGTCGATAACGGCGCGCCTGTTTGACGAAATTCATATAACTGACGATGCCGGTATTCGCAAGTCCTTCCATTGCATACTGGAAGGTCGTTATCGGTGAGATTTGAGTAATATCTCGGGCGAGCTGCACCTGCTTAAACTGCTGGTCGATTTGTCCATCATTAAATCGAGTTTTCGTCTCTATCTCTTTGGTGAGGTAGGTCGCCCAGCGTCGCGTTGCTTCGGGATTCTCGATGGCTGCTGCCTTCCTTAACTTAGATTCTGACCCACCAAAAGGTCGGTATTCATCTCTCAACTGTTTTAACTGCACATCTTTCTGCATTGACACTTCGTCAACGGAGGGAATCGGATTTAGATTGCCAACAAAAGTCCCAAGCAGACTCGGAAATACGAACGCCAAGCAGACCCAAGTCAATAAGAGCCATACTAAACTTGTGATTGCGTTTGAAACCCGACTTGAGAAAAACAACCCGAGAAAGATGAAAACAGAGACGTGTAATGCAAACAACCCGACCATCCCCAAAACTCGCAACCACTCACTCGACGCAAAAGGAATATTCCGGGAAATAAGGATAAACAACAGGTTCATCAGGATACCAATTACAAGTGGAACCATAAGGGTCAAAAACGCTCCGAGGTATTTACCTAATAACACTTGGCTGCGCGAGACAGTATTAGACATTATGAGGCTCAGCGTGCCGCGGGCTCTCTCCCCAGCGATCGCATCAAAAGTGAATAAAATCGCAAAGAAACTCATGAGGCCCCCGATGAAGACCCAGTCAATCTTAATCCGCTGCATCGCGCCCCCGACTTTACTCTGCAAAGGATACTCCAGTGTCCACGGCGGTGTCCATCCGTAATCCTCAGTTTGATTCTGACCGCTGCGGCTGGACGATCCTTCGCCGATCATCTTGACAAAACGCGGGACGAGCTCATCAGTTCCATCCGCACAGAAAGTCATTGGGCTCGGAAACTTCGGAATCTCTCCAGGGCCCCTGAGTGCTAACTCCGCCAAACTCGTATCCGCGTGATTTTTAATATGCTTTCTCTTCTGTTCCACCTGTCGATTATAGGTATTAATCTGCGTGGTATAGCCGTAACCGCCTAAACTGTATATCAACGCGTTCGCCAAAAACAGGAGAGGCAAAAGAATAATCATCAAGGCAAATCGGAGGGTCGTGAGATTGTGATGTATCTCTTTCGTCGCAATGTGTAGAATCATTCGTCTCTCCTCCTTTCAACTCATATCATACCGTAGGAAGGATACATAAGCCGTCATGAACAGAACAATATTCCACGCCAACAATATCAAAACATCCATTGATGCCTGTGAAAAACTTTCAGAAAGGGAAAGCCGCCGATGCTTGAAAACCGGTAAATCTGTCAATTCCGCAGCACCCTTATCCGTGGAAAACCATGCTCGCGACGAAAACGCCTTCTTATCCTTCAAATACTCAACAATCTCGCGTTTATAGGCTCTGGAGTCGGCAATAAAATCGTTATAACGCTGCCGATCGGTCCCCGCTATCGCACCAACAGCGAAATTATAAACATCCGCGAAGGAAATACGCGAGAGCGCGTCTGCGAATCTCACATTTCGCTCTCGAATTTCCGCAGGTTCTTTGAGAATTTCCTCCGCTTTGTTCGCGTATGTAACCCGAAGTTGTTCCTGATAGCCTAAAATCTCCTGGAAGATAGAGGTATCCGCTTTACTAACACTGTTGACGCTATAACTCTCTGTCAAGAAATAGCCCCCAGACATAGAACCAGACCTCGTTCCCGTTGAAGATGTCTCAGGTTCCCAAGTAATTGACTCTTTCAAATCATCATAGCCCCGCTGTTTAACGTAGGCATCCCGTTCCTTTCTGAACTGATCCCAGACATCAAAGGCGGGCTGAAGGACCGACTGTTCGGATTTAGATGGATGTGGCGGGAACTTCTCCACTGCAAACGTCACTACATTTGAATGAACGCTCGTCAGAATCACCCAAATAAACATCGAAAGAATTAACGTTGTCGCCGCTTCCTTCGTCCAAACGGATAGGACAAACCCTAAAAGATACCACGTTGACACGTACAACAACGAAACACCAAATATTAAGATGATATGTGCGATGTCGTTTCCATCAAAAGCGGTAACTGGTGAAGCGAAAGATATTAACAGGACCACGAGTAAACTCACCAAGATGATAGGAAACAGCGATAACATTCCACCAAGGTATTTCCCCAGCACGACTACATCTCTCGGTACCGCATTGGATAACACAAGTTTCAACGTGCCATCCTCTCTCTCACCCGAAATTGTGTTGTAAGCGAACAGAATCGCCAAAGCACTGAGAACGATTTTGAAGATGAAAACCACATCAACAGCCAGGAACATGGCAAGGAAGGGGTTGTCTGAACCCCGCTTTTGCGTCGGGGGCAACCAGATAGGGAAAGTAATGAATTCAAAGATGGGTTTTGAGAGTTCAACGGTGACCGTATTTGCCCCGAAGTTCTCTGTCCCTACGTTAAATATTCCGAGCAGGTTTGGTTTTCGGTGCGCTTTCGGCTTGATGTCAACATAGAGCTCCCATGTCCGAGTTTCCTCTTGTGCCTCCCGTATCGCGGTGTTATATCCCGCCAAACGTTTTTCGTAATCGTCCACTTGGACGAAAACAGCAACGGCAGTTGAAAGCAGACACACGATAAACCCAATCATAAATCGGGATGTCAACACATTTGAGACGAATTCTCGTTGGATAATTAGCCAAAGTGTATGCATAAACTCACCTCATTACAAAATCACTGATCCTCACCTAAGATTCCCGACCAAATTGCACGTTGCGACTCTGTGTTATCCGTTTTTTTTCTAATAGCGACATCAGTAACATCCGACTCCAATGGCGGTTCTTTAGACGGATCCCCTTCTAATGTAACAGGCAAGACAATCTCTGCTCCCTCTCTTTCAAGTGTCAACCTCACCACATCCCCAGATTTCCAATCTTTGGCAGCCCTTCTAATGTCGTCACGCGTCTTCACCGGTGTGCCGTCAATACCTATCAGCCTGTCATCATCCTGAAACTTTCGGGATCGATGGATGAACATGCCGCCACCCGGCGGTCCCCCAAATGAACCGATACCCAGCATTTCATGGATGATATACCCAAGTTTCGGGAGCCGTTCTCCAAGGTCTATCTCAACATCCACACCCACGTCCTTAAGGTATTCCTCTAACGGTAACCTTTCCGTCCCCGTCACGTATTTGCTGAAGAAAGGTTCAAAGTTTTCACCCGCAACTTGGCTGACGATCCTGATGACATCGTCCATCGTGTACGCAGTATCGGTGAGACCAAACTCTCGATACATCTGCTGCATCACATCGTCCAAACTGCTTCGATTTTTCGTTAGATTACGAATCTGTAAATCCAGTGCGGCAGCGATTAAACGCCCACCGTCGTAGACGAGTTCTCGATTGGCTAATTTATCTTCACCGGCCTCTCGAATAGAGCGTTCGCCCTGTTGAGACAGATACGATTCCCATGCAAGTTCAAGACTCCTGAGAAAATCGCCTTCAGAAATAAGTCCGAGGCGAGTACAGATAACACTTGAATAATACTTACTGAAACCTTCGCTGAACCAATACTCCTGTTCATTAACTTCGCTGAACCCATACTCCTGCTCAGCAAAATGAATAACTTTTCCGTTCCAGATATAACCAATCACATTTGCAACCAAGGGTCCCCAAAAATCCGCTCTGCCGTCGTCCAATGCGCCACCGATCAGAGCCGTGATGCTTCTTTCTGATGCCCCACCGCTGCGGTATTCTTCCCCGCCATAAGGATTCATGACAAATAGCATGCTGCCTTTCGGGGTTCCACCAAATATGCCTGAATATGCCTGTAGAATTGCCTCGACAGCAGACGCAACTTTATCCATTGAAGCTTTAAAGCGTCCCCCCAGTGCAAGCACAATCTCTGCCTCTCCTGAACTTACCAGACGCTCAGAATGTTCACCAAGCACGAGGTACGCATACATCAGATCGTCTTGATTTTTACAAACAAAACGGTGTCCGTTGGGTTCAATCCGCTCCCAAGGGGTCGAGACGGACCAATTATCAGGTACATCAACAGACAGTTCAATATCGTCCACCTCACCAACGATAAACAGCGCATATCCGGGCCAGAAAATACAATCGTCTTGGGCATACGGAGCTTCGTCTCTACCAAAGGGCCAATCCCGTTCATCGTGATCCAGCAACACTTTGTATTGGAGTGTCACAGGCGATGCATCACGTGTTTCAACGACCCACTGCGTTTTGGCAATCTCTTCTACAACCAGTGCTTTACCTTTCGCATCAGTAGCCGTCACATCTCTAAGAGAACGGGCATATCCATCGTACAACCAATCGGTACCAAAACGACTCATAGAAAAAAACAAACGCTTTCGGTCATTTTTCGTACCACCGCCGCTTTTTGGCGTTAGGATACACTTGACATTCGCTACGCGCGGCTCATTCGCATCAACACTGACCTCATATCTTGCCGATTCAAGTTGCACCGGGTTACCAGCATCCTCAAGTTGACGGAAATTCCTGATGACACGCCACGCCTCAATAACCGCTTTATCGCGATAGGTATTATGCCACTTGTATGTCCACTGCGTGTCTATCTGAACAGGAAAGTACGTTTCGCCTTGCTGCGTCGGCGTTTCGTATTTAAGCAATTCGGCTTCTGTTGCGACACCGTTGGAATGTTCATAACGCATCTTCACGAGTCCAACACCTTTGGCAAACCACAGATAACGCGTCCCGTTTACAAGCGCACTTCGCAACTCAGCGTTGGTATCTTCTACATCAGCATCCGTGAAAACAGTCTTATGCTTCAGGCACATTGGAAAAGTGCCCGCGGATACATTTACCGTTTCATAAGCCTCAACGGTTGCTGTCCCTCGT
Source organism: Candidatus Poribacteria bacterium (assembly GCA_009845505.1). Lineage (GTDB taxonomy): Bacteria > Poribacteria > WGA-4E > WGA-4E > WGA-3G > WGA-3G. The sequence continues at coordinate 27,587 of VXZL01000546.1, forward strand.
GATTTCCAACCGCCTTCCTGTTCCCACGAACTACCCGAAACCAAAGGAAATTTAAAAAGGTCAATCCAACCGTGGGTGAGATAGTGCAGTAACATGTACATCGGCGATGGATCGCCGCCACCCCAACCTTTCGTGTGAAAGCCAGAAGATGTAAAGACCTTAGAAGTTTGGTTGAAGTTAAAACCGCCTTCTGCCAAATGATCACCCGTTTCCGTTGCCGCAGTCGTCTGAATGTCAACGCGGCGCGGCTCACTTCTCAATAGGTTCGGACCGACGTTTTCTCGAAGCATTGATTCCTCCTTCTCTAATCGCTTCCTTGCACGATATAAACGACTTTTCACTGTATTCAACGACACCTCTAAACGCTCACTCATCTCTTCACAGGTCAAGCCTTTGTAATAGTGCAGAACCATTACAGAACGTTCACCAACGGGTAACTTTTGCAGGAGATATTCCACAACTTCTCGCAAATCAGCCGTTGATGCCTGTATCCGTTCCTCTTCAAGGTACTGTGTATAAAACAACTGTTCCAATTCGGCTTTCGGCAGCGTATCCAGGGACTGCATCGCAATCGGCTTCTTTTGTAGCCACGCAACGCATTGACGCTTCGCTATCGCATGCAACCACCCAGAAAAACGATTCGGATCTCTTAAACTCGGCAGCGACTTAAAAGCTTGGATAAAGGTATCTTGCGTAATCTCCTGCGCCGCGTGAAAATCACCAATCTCACGCCATGCAAGTGAATACACCCAACGTCGGTGCTTTTGCATCAATGTAGTGAACGCATCTTCATCACCTGACAAGATACGATGAATCAGATCAATATCGTCGTTTTTCATGACCATCTCCTAAAGAATATTGCCTTGTGATGTTAAGTGGGATTTTAAGGGTGGAAAGGTTGCATAAAATGAATTTTTATGCAAAATTTTTTGCTAT